>CANJPT010000166.1 GCA_947476195.1 Lewinellaceae bacterium
GGCCCTGCCGGACTTTCGGCAGCAACGGAGTTGGCTGCACTGGGACATGAAGTACATTTGTTTGAAGCTGCTGCAGAAATTGGCGGACAATTCAACATGGCTAAACGCATCCCCGGCAAAGAGGAGTTTTATGAGACCCTGCGGTATTTTGGCAAAATGATTGAAAAATACGGCGTGGTCCTCCATTTGAATACCCGGGTGGATGCGGAATATTTGATTCAAAATAACTTTTCTGAAGTGGTGGTCTCTACAGGCGTTACACCGAGGACACCCCGGATTGAAGGGATCGACCATCCTAAAGTGCTGTCCTATATAGATGTTTTGCTTCACGGAAAACCAGTCGGGAAAACAGTTGCCATCATTGGCGCCGGCGGTATTGGATTTGATGTGGCCATGTATTTATCCGATCAACAGTCACCAATCACCAAATCACCAAATCACCAAATCACCAATCAACCAAATCACCAAATCACCAATCAACCAATCACCAACTACCAATCGGAGTGGGGCATTGATCCACAATATCAACATCGCGGCGGTATCACCAAACCCCATCCCGAGCAAGTCCCTCGGCAGATCTGGTTATTGCAGCGTTCCAAAGGCAAGGTGGGTGAACGCCTGGGCAAAACAACTGGCTGGGCACACCGTTTAACCCTGAAAAACCGACACGTGCAGATGTGGAACGAGGTGGAATACCTGAAAATTGATGATGCTGGCTTACACATAAATGTAAAGGGGCAGGCTCAAGTACTTGAGGTAGAAAATATTATCTTGTGTGCCGGTCAGGAGCCGATGCGAGTTTTATATGCGCCGCTTGTGGCTGCGGGTCTCAAGGTTCACCTGATTGGCGGGGCGAAAGAAGCTGCGGAATTGGATGCTAAGCGGGCGATTGAGGAGGGGTGGCGATTGACAATTCCTTCGCTTTAAACATTTTTATGCTTTAATAAAAATTTGTGCTCTCCCGTCGACTTTTATTACATACATTCCAGGCTCTAAGTCATTGATTTCCAATTTAAATATAAGATTTACAAGCGTACTAATGCGCATCCTCAGCCTGCCAAGCAGGTCAAAAATTTGTACCTCTTTTAGCCCACCTTCCTGTTCGGAAAATCTTATGGTCAGGCTATTAGTAGCAGGATTTGGCGATAGGGTAAAGTCAAAACCTTTATTTAGCGTAGATAGTATGCAGTAATATTCGACTGTATTATTCAATAAAGCCGGGCGCAAGGTTTCAATGCTTGCCCAAATTTTTTCTTTCTGGCCCCTAGTGAACATGCACATACAGGGATCATCCACATAATCCATAAAATTCATGAACATATCGCTCTCTGTACAGGAGGATTGCGGATAATCCGGACAACCAAAGTGTGGATTTTTTTGCTTGGGTGTGTCTTCAATTTCGTCGTCTGCTTCGCAAAGTGGGTCACTGGCCCACACATGTTTCAGGCCAAAATAGTGCCCTGTTTCATGAACAAGCGTTCGCCCCAATCCATATTTTGAATGCTCATTTAACCCAAAATATTTGGGGTTTATGATCACTCCTGTTGTATTCGGCGGTGTCAAACCTGGATAAGTGCCATAACCTGAAAAGTATTTCCCCGTATTAGCCACCCAGATATTCAAATACCTTTCTGTATCCCATGCGCTGCTTCCACCCGTCGAATCAAAAAACAAGCTATCGGTACTTCCAGCTTCTTCGACGTATGTCTTGACTCTCACGATACCATTGGTTGGTTGCCCGGTTGGAGTTTTTGCCGCAAGGCAGAATGATATTCCTATTTTAGCAATTCGATCCTGAAACTCATAAGGCACTTGCCCCAAATCTTGGTTTTCGGCATTGAAATCACGGTTCAGCGCTTCTAATTGAGCGACAATCAATTTGTCAGTAATATTTTCATCCCAAGTGCGCCATACTACATGAACGACTACCGGGATAATCAATTGACTCCTTTGTTGTGATGCTAAAGATTCGTTTTGACGAGGCCGTTGTATACTTGAAAGCATCAGCTTTGCCTCCCACAAATCTTGACCGCAAGGTGGTCGCTCGCTTATCTGACCTGAAAGATCACACCCAAGGGTAAGGACAATAGACAATATGCAAAAAAATCTGGAACAAGTTCGCACGGGGATGGTAGCTTTTATCGCAAGATGGTGATATCTCCTTGCGAGTTTTTTTGCACTGTTTGGCCTTTCAACACGATGGTGTATTCCATATTCCATGTGTAAACCCCGGAAGACACTGGCTTGCCCTGACTCAAACCATCCCATCGGATACTTTCAATATTATCGTTAGCCGAAGCGTACACTAAACTGCCCCATCGGTCAAATACTTGAAAATGCTTGATTTTAAGGGGAAAATCGCAAGCGGCGAACACCATTAGTTCGTCATTCAGGCCATCACCATTGGGCGAAAAAACATTGGGGACGTACATTGGGCAGTCGCAGACCGTTGTCTCGACGCTGCTTTCGTAGGTGAATGTGCCACATTCATTGGTAATCGTAAGGGTGTACATCCCTGCTTCTATGATTTCAATTTGGGATAACTTTGAACCCGTTGACCACTCGTAATCGCCTGGAACAGGGGCATACAACGTCATTTTATCCCCTTGACAGATTAGTGTATCCGTTGGTAAATTGGGCTGTTCTTCCATCATAATAACCACTACTGTATCACTTAAGATACAATCTCCCATATCGGCAAATACACTATACGTCCCTTCGCTTGAAATGATGAACGTTGAATCCGTGGTGCCATCGCTCCATTTGTAGCTGGCATCCAGGAAAGATCCATTGAACATCTTATGCTCCCCTTTGCATAGCAAAACCGTATCCGGTAAGGGGTCGAACTCCCATACACCTACATCTTCGATATATAGGTAACTTGTATTAGGGAAGCTTAAGTCACACTCAGGACTGGCCAGAGTATGGGCATTGTCCCTGAAATTCCCGATGATCATATAGTTTTTTTCCGCTCCTGTATTGAAAAAACAACCACTCACTGGTATCCAATTGACCGTATCACTCAACATTTTTCCGCTATTGTCAATTGCCGGCCGCAAATCAGTAAGCACCGGTGATCCCCCCGTATTATTGAGGTATTTATTATTTGTAAAGGCTGCTCCAATCCCATCGCAATAACATGGCGCATCGTCAACTGATGAATTAGAAGTAGAAACGAAAAATCGGATATAATACTGTTTATTTATTCTTAAGCTTTGAACGAGTGGAACTTCCAAATTTTCGCGTGTACTCCCATTGGTATTATGATTGTACACTAATATGCCCGCATACCCCTCTCCTGTTCTACTTTGCTGGTAGTAAAGACCACTAAACCTATTATACGGAACACCAAAGAAATTACTTAATTCGCATGCATTAAATATATCAGGAGTGCCTGTAGAAGCCGAAAACCAAGGAGTGGCTAAGAAAATTTGGTTGTCAAGATTAGGCTCTGGGCAACCTGTCAATACTTCAAAGGAGGGATTTGGCACAATGTTAACCTGTGCAAAAGTATTCGAGATTGCCAGGTATAAAAAAATTATGGAAATGATGAAATATCTTTTCGGCATTTTTAAAATAAAAAAGCCCGCCACACCTCGTTCTGCTAGGTATGGCGGGTCAAAATGATTATCGCACTACACTTAGTTTAAAGGTTTTGGGGTGGGTTTCTCCTCCCAAAAGGTTCACAACATACACTCCATTGGGAAGATCAGAAACATCAAAGTTTCCCTGATTTACTTGGGCAAACTCTTTAAGAACACGCCCACTCAAATCCTGTATGATTAGGTGCTGGCTGGAAATGGATGCATCCATTTCAAAGCCAGATAATTTAAATGAAATGCTTGCAGGGTTAGGAATCAAGTTAATCTCTGCCTCTTCAAACACTTCACGACAGGGCATACCTTCGGTACATACACCAAAGAATGGAAGATTAGCTTGCACCCAGGATTGATTGCATTGGCTCGCTACTGCAAACTGTACCTCATAGGTTACACCACTTGTTATCGGTTCAAAATGATCAAAACCTGCATTAATCCAAACTGCCTGTAAATTGATTTCATCATTTGGAATAAAACCAAAAGTCCATCCCAGCGTCCCATAGCGGTTCAGTCCACCATGTTCAAAAATTGCTATCCACCACCGGTCGTAATTTCTGGTGTTTTGTGTATTCAACTTTGGGGTTTCGTCATAGTTAAAGAGGGCATTCCCAATGGTGCCATGGGTTTCTTTATAGACAGCGGTCACCTCATTTTGCAGGGTTGGCCCCGTTACTACAACGTTAGAAGTCACCATCGGAGCATTGTCATATTTCCCCAACCAACCAATCCATTGATTATTGGTGTTATAGACCAGTACATGCCCGCCATCACAACCACTTCCGTTTGACTCTACCGGATTTTGTCCCCTTACCCTCCAAGTGCCATGTGGTACTTCAAAGATCGGGCAACCCACTGGTCCAACATATTGCGTCCAGAGGCGCGTGCCGAAATCGAACAGGTCTAGAAAATACCTCGGCTGATTGCCACCGTTTCCGCAATTGTATGAAGAATTTACCCAAAGCCTATTACAAGCATCCTTATAATCAAATATCCCCGTCCAAAGTGTTGTAGGAGAACTTACAGGTGGCATATTAATCGCCACGATGCGATTAGGATTACTATTGCAATCGATTGTAGCAGTAAAGGGTACCGCTTGCGCATAGCCCTTTTGAAGCTCAAATGATGATAAAAAAAATAATGTGATGAATAGTTGTTTGAACATAGTACAATTGGTTTTATGGCCCAAAGGCCAAATGAGTCCCTCTCTTCTTCTGTGGATTCGGGATGCCACCGTCAGTACCGACCAATGAGATGCTACCACCTTCTGAAAAGGTTGTATATCTCAAATCAACAAAAACTGCTTGCAAGCATGTTACAAAGGTAAAGCTATGCATGCGGAGAAAGGTTTCTCAGCGTCCCTTATTGACCCATATTGTCTTATAGTGTGCCTTAACGCCGCACCCGCTCATTTCGGTGGTTGATCAAGGTGCAGGGGGGGGGCGAAAACTTTGGCGGGAATCCGAGTCGAACCCGGTAATGGTCTTGTTCTTCGGGAGATAGTATCCGATGCTGGGGCTTCAGGTCAATCTCGGAAAGTCGGCGGTAGAAAGTAGATTTGGAATAGCCGAGTTCTTCCCAGAACTCTTTGAGACTCATGGGTTTTGGTGGAATAGGGTGCATTTGGACGGAGCTTTTGTCTGATTATTTTGGTTTAGCGTCTCTGCCTAAATGGATAAGCAGTCATGCAAATATAATACTTGTAATTTCTTATGCAAGCTTTCAGCAGCAATTATTTGCTGAACTTTGCCGAACAAAAGCGGCTACCCCAGCCTACTGGATATTTTCTCCAATAGAGACGCTTTAAGGTTTTTGGAAACCTTATAGGTCCAGGTTAAAACAAAAATATTCAATAGTGTTGGGTAGCTCTGCCACTCCATAACTATAGCCAACACAGCGTGGTTTTGAACAAGGATGCTTTTCAATCATTTTGAAATCAAGCAATTGCATCACTCAAATCATTAAAATCACTTTAATCACAGTGTATGTTCGCCAACAAAATAATGCTCCCTTTCGTGCTGATCGCTGCGCTGTTCCTGGTACTTGCCTGGACCGTCGACGACAGCTATTCCATTTATTTCGTGCCGTTTTTGGTCATCGCGGCCTTGATCTTTATCCTTTCACCACAGATCAACTGGTGGTGGTACAGTCGCAATCCACCCGAACTTAGCCTGGAATTGCGGACTATTCTGGAGCGTTCTTTCGGTTTTTATCGGCGGCTTTCGAAGGCGGAGCAGCGGCGTTTTCGCGGACGGGTCGCCTTGTTCAATATGGGAGTAGACTGGGAACCGCTGGCTTTCCCGGAAGACTTTTTGCCGCCAGACATACAGGTGGCCATTGCAGCACAAGCGGTGGCGCTGACGTTCAGGCGCGAGCAGTTTTTGTTTGACCAATTTGAAAAAGTGATCGTGTTCCCCCGGCCTTTTCCCACGCCAGAGTATCCTTATGATCATGCTTCTGAAATGCATGAGGTGGATGGCTGCCTGCTTTTTTCAGCGGAGCAGGTGATGAAAGGATTTGTAAAACCCACCGAATGGTATAATGTAGCCATGCATGAATATGCCAAAGTTTTCAGGTTGAAATACCCCGAGGAAGCCTGGCCAGGTTTTTCTGACGAAACCGTTTGGGCACAACTGGAGTTGGTAAGCGGGATGCCCCGTGCGCATGTAGAATCCGTGATCGGTGTGGCGGGAGTAGATGCGTTTCCGGTAGCCGTGCACCATTTTTTCATTTTTCCGGAAAGGTTTGCCGCTGTTTTCAAACAAGAAAATCAGGAGTTTTCAAAGATCTTTGGTTCCCCCGCCTAATTCTGTCCTATATTTCTAAATACCAATACGTACTTTAAATTCATTGAAGGCGTTTAAACTCGCCGCTCAACCCAAATATCCTGACCTAACTGCCCTTTGACGAGTTATCCCAAAATCATCCCCGCCAACTAAAAGGAAGGCAATAACTAATTTACACACTATGAGAAACATACTCCTCCTCTCCATCCTGGTCGCTATGCTTACTCAAAGTTGCGATGTTCTTCACCGGAGTAGCAGCAGCAATGACCAAAAGCCTAAAACTGGTAAAGGCGTCGACAATACGGTAATGGCGCCTAAAGCATACAGCACCCAAGACCGGAATCTGGACTACATCACCAAATACAGCCGTGCCGCAGTATTATCTATGGATCGGATTGGGATACCTGCCAGCATTGTACTCGCGCAATCTATTCTTGAAAGTTCGGCGGGAACCAGTGACCTGGCCGTAGAAGCCAACAACTATTTTGGGATCAAATGCAGTGGCAACTGGAAAGGCAAAACCTATAAGAAAAAAGACGATGACCGCGATTCAGACGGAAACCTGATAGAATCATGTTTCCGCAGTTACGAATCTGTAGAAGAGAGTTTTATTGATTATGGTCAATTCCTTAGTGATCCGCGCAAATCAACGCGCTATGGCTTCCTTTTTAACCTTGACCGTACCGATTACAAAGCCTGGGCGCACGGCCTTCAATCCGCTGGTTATGCTACCTCCCCGGAATATGCCGATAGA
>CANJPT010000167.1 GCA_947476195.1 Lewinellaceae bacterium
GTGTCGGGATCGTCTGCACAGCCATTTTTAGAAAATTAACAAAAGTTAATATTGGCTGGAGAAACCTGACTTTATTAACACTTAAATCCACGATTGGGTTATTAATTTAGTTGTGGTAAACCGAAATTTAATATTTTTTAGGCTAAAAATGGACTAAAATTCACTCGATTCCGGATTTTTATTCAAATTTTCGGCTTCTTAGAAACCTGACTTTTAATTTTTTTGTCCAAAAGTATTTACTGCAATGCACTTATCTTAATAGCGTCAATTGGCCATATGGTTCAAATAAGCAGACGTGTTTTTTTGCCCGAAAGCTTTTCTTTAATCTTTCTCGTACCTAATCCATGGAAGAAGGTCAGGCGCTTGTCTGGTCGTAGTCATTTCTATACATTCATTTATTCAACAATTTTGTCCAAAATGAAACATACAAAGTTTTTATTTTCGCAGCCTCGAACCTCAATTAAAGACGGGTTTTTTCTAATTATCCTCGTCCTACTCTTTAACTTGTCAAAGTCAAGCGCACAGTCCTTGTGCTTTCCAATTGATTACACCGCTACGGCAACGGCTATAATTCCCACTAAAGTAAGGCCGACTTGTGATGGGTTTTCGTTTTCAACGTCCATCTTTAACAGAAATGAAGCTTGTACGGTGACTTATCAGGTAGATTTAAGATTCATAACATCTGAGAATACAGTATTGCAGCCAATTCCAGCCATATTTAATGACATGGTGTATGCCGGCAGTATCCCAGTGTTTTCCACCAGTACCGGAAATGTAAATGGCCAAAACTTTTTTGACATGGCATTCAGGGTTACGGTTCCAGCGGGTAGTACGCTTACCTTTACGTTCCCATTTACTACTACAGCTATTGATTTTACACCTTTTGGTGGATGGACCACTCAAGTGTTTGTAAATAGTTTAGAGGCTGATGGAAGTCTTTCGAACCCATTGTTTGATCCGGTAACGGAAGAATTAACAGCCTTGATTGCGTGGGATGAACGAGCGTACGGCATAAGTGGGTTTGCAAACATTAGCGATATACTAGCAGTAACTCCCAATTTAGGGGCAAATGATTTGATCATATTCCCGGCTTCGGGTAGTCAGATACCTCCAACGCTAACCATTGATGTACCCTTCACAAGAGGCCTTCTGAGCTCCAGAAATCGTATATTTCTAAGTCCGGGTGCTACAATAAAAGTGTTAGGTTCGGCCTCCTTAACTTTAATAAATTCGGATGTTCAGGCATTGCTTTGTTCAAGCCAACTTATCCAGGGAATCGTAGTGGAATCAGGTGGAACACTTAGTTCCAGAGGTTGCACCCTAAACGACGCTCGATTTGCCATTGATGCAAAGCCAGGCTCAATCATTTCTGTAACAGGTACTGGATTTTTCGACAATTACATTGGCCTGAAGCTCGACATGAGCAGTGCTCCAGAAGCTAGCAAGCACGTGACTATTCTTGCGCTTGGCGGCAACGCATTCTCTACTGCACAAGCGGCCATCAATGCTCCTTTTCCGGGAATGCCTGAAGCAGTAGAATCGAGGGGATATTGTGGGGTTTTGCTCAACGATTATCGCGATTTTAATGTATTCGTCAATACCAACGCATTTAGCAAGCTTGCCAATGGCATCCTCGTGAGCAGAAGTACCCTGAATATAGGCAACATGACCTTCAACGATATAAATTCAGTCGGCACTGCTCTTTATTCGCTAGAAGGCTTCGGCATTTACCTGGCTGGGAAAGGACCCCGACCATATTGGGCGCACATCAACGAGATGTGGCACACCATGACCTTCAATAATTGCAAAACAGGCATTTTTGGCAGCCACTACTCCGCACAAGTAGACAACACGGTGATGACCAACGTGACCACTGGCATAGATTGGTCACAAAGTCCAACGGGAGAGATAAGGTTGCGGAAAAACAACATAAGTGCCCGCCGTTTCGGGATCCGCTCCTTCCAGAATGAGCCGCTTGCTGCCAACAGCGCCATGTCTGACAACACCATTGTGGTCACAACTGCGGGCGGAGGTCTCACACCCGTCACCGGAATCGAAATGCAAGAGCCTGGGCTGGGTACCTGGCTTGGTGGCGGCTGGCCGGTCACCAAAAATTCTGTGACGATGAATGTGGGTGGTCGAGGCATACTCTACCGCAACGGCGTGTCCGGGGTACTGGATGGTAATTTCGTGACCAATCTCTCCATGCCCAACAGTTACACGGGCATCTTCACAGAAGGCGACCTATATACCAATGTATCGCGTAACACCATCACACAGAGCAGCGCAATAGGTTTGGGGGCTGCGAGCGGAATATTGTCTGCGGCAGGCTTTAACAATACCTACCAGTGCAACTGTTTAGACAATACCCATGTGGGCGCACAGTTCTACGACCTAGGGGATTTTACCAATTCGGTGCGGGGCAACAATTTCAATACCCATACCACGGGGCTTCAACTTGGGAATGCCGGTATTGGCGACAGCTATATCGGCAGGCAAAACCACACGGGAAATCTCTGGGATTTGAGCCAGATACCTACGGGGGAGTTTGGGGGGATAAACTGGGGAAGTGATATTAACATAATAGGGCAATCCCGCTTCCTAGTCCCCGGCACAATGGGTTCAAGCTCGGAGCACCCAGATGTTGACCCAGGAACAGGCTGGTTTATTCCATCAAGTGGAAGTGCTTTCACCTGTTCCAATGCCTGTGCATTCCCAGTCACAACCAGTGTTCCTACCCGAGTGCCAGAAACCTATATTCCCTCGAGTCTGGACTACGCCATTGTTACGGGAACGCTCAGCGATAATCAAGACATGGCATGGAAAGGCAAATACCGGCTGTACCGCAAATTGTTGCGTATACCAGCCATTGCAGTGTACGACACCGTGTTCGCCTCTTTTAAAACAGCTCAGTCCACCCTGCCCAGCGGTAAACTGGCCTATATCTCAGAAGAGCGTGCGAAACTGTTTACACTCAACGCCACGGACCAGGCTACCGATGCCAGCTACCAAAGCGCCATCGCCCCGCAAACAGCGGGCCTCCGCAATTTGGACAGCTTAAGCCAGGCTGGCACCTCCATAAACACCACAACGTACAATACCCTGGTACAGCAAAAAGCGGCCAACGAGACCAACTATAGCACTTTTCTACATGGTATTGACAGCATCCGCCAGATACAGGCTTTATTAAGTTTCAATGCAGGTATTAGCACTTCTATGGTCTGTATGGCCAACCACAAAATAGTAAACAACATCCTGCTGAACATGCTGGCAAACGGGGATGATGCGCCCTCCTCGACCAACCTTACGGTGCTTTCTGCTATCGCAGCACAATGTCCTATTGAGGGCGGGGATGCGGTGTACGAGGCTCGGGCAGTTGTGGAACGCTTTACAGGGGAAACCTTTGATGATGCAGTACTCTGCGCCAGTGGGGCGCGACCCTCGAATGGACGGGACAGCAATATATCAATCGAACAGAAGGATGTGCTGATTTACCCCAACCCAAGCACAGGGCAAATATTCTGGACGGGCCTTGAAGGGCAGAATATTCAGGTGCGTGTGTTTAACGCTTTGGGACAGTTGATGGCAGATCGCAACACAGCAGGCAACAGTCTTGATTTGAGTGCTTTGCCAGAAGGAGTCTATCAGGTACAATTCTCTTCGTTAGAAACCAAGCTACTCCTGAACAGGAGCCTTGTGATTCAGAAACGCTAGTTCTTCATCATCATGCCGCTGCGCAGCCTTTACGCTGCGCAGCGGCTTTTTTTATGGCTTGATTATGAAAAAATTTTATTTTTTTGGGGTGTTTTTGCTTGGCTTTAGTCTGGTAGTTAAAGCACAAAAACAAGATAATATTTGGCTTTTTGGTTATGATTACAACCAAGGTGGCTTGAAAGAGGGTATTCGTTTCCGGTTTGATGATTCTTTGGTGATATCCTACGAAGGGCGGCCGATGGATTTTGCTAGCACCTCTGCCTTTATTTCTGACTCAGCAGGAAATTTGCTCCTATATAGCAACGGCTGTTATATAGCAAATGCCAATGGAGCGGAAATAGAAGGCAGCTCAGGGCTTAACCCAGGGAGTATGTACAATATTTTTTGTGCAGGGGATGTAGGATACAATACACCTCAAGGCATGTTAACTTTATCTTCCCCTTCCAATCCTTCCTTTTTCTATTTTTTTCACTTTCTAGTAAATGGATCTATCTCAAAAGATGTTTTACAGACCGTTGTTGATTTATCTAAGAGTAACGGGCAAGGGCTAACAACCATTAAAAACCTTCAAATTGTTATTGATACAATCAGTCCAGATGGATTTCATGCTGTCAAACATGCCAATGGGCGTGACTGGTGGATCCTTGCTGCTAAGCGCTTTAGCAACAAATACTACTCTATATTACTCACGCCCCAGGGGCTGAGCGTCAAAGATCAAAATATTGGAGAACCTACTTGGAGCGGTGCTGGCGGGCAAATAACCTTCTCACCAGACGGCACTAAATTGGCCCGCTTCAATACTCGCGACGACCTGCGCATTTTCGACTTTGACCGCTGCACGGGCACACTATCCAACCCTATTTTTATCTCCATAGAAGACAACGCAGACAACGAGCTTTTTTCTGGCTTGGCCTGGTCTGCCGACGGGCGTTATTTGTACGCTGCCGAGATAAAGCGGATCCTCCAGTTTGATACATGGGCCTCCGACATCGCCGCCAGCATGACCATCGTGGGCGAAAGGGCCCCCTCGCCTTCCCCAACTTTGGCCTATCTCGAGCTCGGCCCAGACGGGTATATTTATGGAAAGTCTGTAGGAGGTGAGTGGTGCGTGCACCGGATTAAACACCCGGAGCGTGGCGGTCTAGCATGTGAGGTGCAGCAGTGTTACTACAACCTTGACTACCCTTATATTAACCTCCCCCATTTCCCCAATTTCCGCCTAGGCCCCGTAGACGGCTCCTCCTGCGACACACTCGGGCTGGACAATCACCCACTCGCGGGCTGGCGCTACGATAAAACGGGCGGTCTTGGGGTGGACTTTACCTCTGTGCCCTGGTACGAACCAGATACCTGGTGGTGGGATTTTGGCGACGGTGTGCAAAGCAATGAGCGCAACCCAGCGCACAGTTTCCCTGCGCCAGGGGCATATGAGGTGTGCCTTACGGTGAGCAATCAATATGGGAGTGATACGAAGTGTAGGTGGGTGTGGGTGAGTACGGTGGGGAGTAGTAGCCCGCAGGGAGAGGGAGGTGATGTCTCAATTTTCCCCAACCCGACTACGGGGCAAATATCCTGGAGCGGATTGTCTCCAAGCGAGCCAAACATTTTCCGCGTACACGATGCTCTGGGGCAGCTGTGTATTGAGCGGAAAACTTCGGAGGCCACAATGGACTTGGGCTAACTGCCGGATGGTGTCTATTTTGTGACCTTGCTGGCAGAAAATGGTCGCAAGGTAGCCGAGAAAGCGATAGTTTTGAGCCACTGATAGTCTCAGGTAAAATGAGATT
This sequence comes from Lewinellaceae bacterium, assembly GCA_947476195.1. Taxonomy (GTDB): domain Bacteria; phylum Bacteroidota; class Bacteroidia; order Chitinophagales; family Saprospiraceae; genus M3007. Next base: position 5,502 of record CANJPT010000167.1, read on the forward strand.
AGTACGAATAATACTAATCCCGAATATCCTTCCCCCCAGCCTTCTTAAAATCCATAATAGCCGTCCAGACAGAAAGGGAGCCATGGTCTAAACGGGTCCAAATGGGCCGAACTACCCCGTTATGGGCAGCAATATGGTTGTAATCCCCAAAAAAAACCGATTTATCGGGGTCGAAGGGGCTTTTGCTGACTTTTAGATTCCGGAACGATTTAGCGCCGTCCTGGCTGACTGCCACATAGACATCGGTTTGTTCATCGGTGTAGTTACGGCGGTCGTAAAAAATGGTGTATAGATAGCCCGTCACCTGATCGATCGCCAGCCAGGGAAAAAACTGCTGGCGCTTTTTTTTGTCGTCGTTCACGGGAATGGGCTTGCTCCAGTTTAGTCCGCCATCCGTGCTTTTGGCGATGAAAATATCGGTGTCGGTGTCGCCATGCCGTTGATCTCCCCAACAGAGATAAAGGGCGCCGCGCTGTGGACTGGCGGAAAGGTCGCAAACGAGCACAGGCATCACATTGGAGCGGCCAATGCCCGGGATTTCGATGTCCCAGCCTCCCGGTTGGTCGGCTGCAACAATGTCTTTATCCAGCCAGGTTTTGCCACCGTCTGTGGAACGGTCAAACCAGATCTTCTCACCATACGCCCAGGCAACATAGATCTCGCCGTTCGGGCCGTAGGCAGGCACGGCGCCTTCAGTCGTGTTGTCGCTATCGAGGCAATCCCCTTCGAACTGACTGATCGCCAGGGCTTCTGACCAGGATTTTCCGCCATCGGTACTTTGGGAAAAGAGGATACGGCTGTGGTCTTTTTCCAGATTCCTGGAAGCGTATTTGTCAAATTCGGTCCAGGAGCAGGCAATGTTTCCGGTCTTGGGATCAGCACATAGCCAGGGTTTGTCCTGGTCTTTTGGGTGACGGAGGCCACACCAGGAGCCGTCGTCATAGGTTTTGCCGCCGTCGGTACTTTTTTGGATCACAATGCGGTCCAGCAGTTTTTCGCTTAACCAGTTTTTGCCCTCAGGATCACTCAGGTGCGCATAGAAAAAATTTCCTTTCCAATCGGCCAACAGCACCGGGTCGCCATAGATGCCGGAGGTTTTGGAATTCAGGATGCTGTCTCCCCAGGTTCGTCCGCCATCGTTGCTCCAGTAACAGCGATTGAGGATTGCGCCTGCCGCCACATTTTGTGTGTTCTTTGGGCTGACAGCAATGCTGGGCTCACAGGGGCCCATTCGCTCGCCTTTTTCAGCTTTGGCAATGCGTATGTTTTCGAAGGTTTTGGGGAATTGATCTATGGTTGCAGCTTTTTTCTGAGCGATAGTACAGCCCCCCAAAAGAAGTGTAAAACCTGCAGTGGCAATGATTTTTTGGAATAGACACATATGAGCCATAAGATGTGATGGTGTTTTTCAAATTGGGTGCAACATGAGTCATCCGAATTTTGGGAGTTCTTGGCCTCGGAGAGGCTTAATATTGGTAGAAAATGGATTTGGATTTTTGATGGACCTCGTAGAGGTCTAACATTGGAAAATCTGATACACGAAAATGTTTATGTTAGACCTCTCCGAGGTCCTTGTGCTCTATCCTAAC
>CANJPT010000168.1 GCA_947476195.1 Lewinellaceae bacterium
CATTAAGGTATGAATTGGGGAGGCAAATTTTTTCTTTATCAAGGCGTGAGAAGGGCGCAATGCGGGACATTTTAACCGACGAACAACGCAGAGAAAGGAAAAATCAGACCGCCATATTCACACCTTAATGGCCGGACGCGGCACTAGTTAAACAACTCATTCCACCTTCAAGACCCAAACATACTGGCTCACAGCATTTGCATCAGCCGGAAAACGAATCTCTACCCCTTGAGGCGTAGTACGCCAGGGAAGCCTCCCAGGTTTTCCGAATAAACTGACTTTAGTGTTTTGAGTAAAAGGCATTTTGGTCAGCAAGACCTTACCATTAGGCGTGTCAAATAGAAACACATACCTGATCTTGCCATTCTTGGATTGTGTAAAACGAATGCGCTCCCCTTCTCCATAGATGCTGAACATCCGGGTACTGTAAATGGCCTCGCTGTTAATCTTCATCCAGGCACCAATTTCCTTTAGCCGCTCATATGCGGCATCGTGCCACTCTCCCTCCGGACTGGGACCGATGTTAAGCAGATAATTACCTCCTTTACTAACGATATCAACGAGTTTTTCAATAATTTCCTCAGCTGGCTTATACTGGTCGTTTGGCGCATAACTCCAACTGCCAGCCATGGTCATACAGGTTTCCCATGGATATGGAAGCCCGGTCTCCGGAATATGCTGCTCCGGGGTTAGGTAGTTCTGAAATACACCTGGTACATCGCGATCTACAACCAGAAGCCCTGGTTGTTTCGCGCGGGCGGCGCGTACCATACCCGCCATATCAATGTCCTGACTTTGAGGATTTCTTGACCAACGGCTGTTTTCATATACTTCGAACAACTGAGTCTTGATCTCTTCATCCGTCTTGGTGCGAACCCAGCCACCGTCCAGCCAGAGGATGTCTACTTTGCCATAATCCGACATCAATTCATCAATTTGGTTATGGGTAAATTCCTTGAATTGTGCCCACTTTTCCGGATATTTCTGGATAGAATAATTGCAATTCCTGTCGCTTGACGGGAATTTTTTCCACCAATAAGCATCAGAATGCCAGTCTGGTTTGGAAAAATAAGCCCCCGTCCAGAACCCTTCTTTTCGGAACGCGGCAAAGATCTCCTTGGTCACATTGCTGCGCGGATTGGTAGCAAACGGGCTTTTTGAACCTGAGATCTTATAGTCAGTATACCTGGAATCAAACATACAAAATCCATCGTGGTGCTTGGTGGTGAATACCACGTATTTCATCCCTGCATCTTTGGCTGCTACGGCCCAACGTTCTGGGTTGAATTTTGTCGGGTTGAAGGTTTGGGAAAGATTTTCATAGGCCTCCAAATAATCCTGATAACTATCAGCCACACCAGGCTTTCTACCACCCGTGGCCCAGGAAAGGTCTTCCGGACAGATGCTCCAACTTTCTACAATACCCCACTGACTATATGCCCCCCAGTGCATGAGCAGACCGAATTTTAAATCCTGCCATTCTTCCAGCCTGCGCTGGATGGCCGTGTCGGGGTCGGGGAAATAGGCTTGTTGCTGGGCTTTTGCAGACAACGATAAAAGGATGAGCAGCAGGGAAATGAAAATAGAGCGTGTTGATTTTTGCATTGCATTTCTTATATAAATAGAATTGATTGGCCGTTGATTAAAACAGGAATCATCCCGAATTTCGCAACAGACCTCGGAGAGGTCAAACATAACCATTTTCGTGGATTAGATTTACCAATGTTAGACCTAAACGAGGTCCATCAAAAATCTAAAATCCAATTGCTACCAATGGTAGACCTATACGAGGTCCATCACATTTGCTACCAATGTTAAGCCTTTACGAGGCCAAGGACTCCCAAAAATCGGGATGACTCCTGTTTGACTCAAACCACTTTCCGTATGAGGCAGTTCTATTTTCACACCGCCTTCGCTCCAAACTTAATCTCCTCCACCACCTCCGGATTCAACAATGTAGAAATATCCCCCAAATTCGACGTGTCCCCTTCTGCGATCTTCCGCAAGATCCTGCGCATGATCTTCCCGGAACGGGTCTTCGGAAGCCCCGGAACGATCTGGATCTTATCGGGCCTGGCAATAGGGCCAATTTGTTTGATCACCACGTCCATCACTTCTTTTCTGAAGGTATCTGTATGTTCTACAATGTGGTTTGTAATCACGTATGCATAGATTCCTTGCCCTTTGATGTCGTGCGGAAAACCAACCACTGCACTTTCGACGATATTGGGGTGCTTATTAATGGCGTCTTCTACTTCAGCGGTTCCAATGCGGTGGCCGGAAACGTTGATCACATCATCCACCCGACCGATAATCCGGTAATAACCATCCTGGTTTCGGCGCGCGCCATCACCTGTGAAGTAGAGATTTTTAAAGGCAGCAAAGTACGTTTGCCGGCAACGTTCATGGTCGCCCCAGGTTGTGCGAAGGATGCCTGGCCAGGGGTATTTGATGCATAACAGACCTTCAACATCATTACCCGTCAACAATTTGCCATTCATATCAACCAGAATAGGCTGTACACCTGGCAAAGGCAGTGTTGCAAAACAAGGCTTTGTTGTGGTAAGACCCGCGATCGGACTGATCAGAATGCCCCCCGTTTCAGTCTGCCACCAGGTATCTACGATGGGACAACGTTTTTTGCCGACCTTCACATTATACCAATCCCAGGCCTCTTCATTGATGGGTTCCCCAACTGTACCAAGCACACGTAAAGAGGGCAATCGGCGGTTTTTCACCCAATTATCTCCAGCAGCCATTAGCGCCCGAATAGCGGTGGGAGCGGTATAGAAAATATTGACCTTGTGGCGTTTGATGACATCCCAAAAACGGCCGGCGTCGGGGAAAGTCGGCACGCCTTCAAATAACACACTGGTAGCTCCGGCTAAAAGTGGCCCGTAAATGATGTACGAGTGGCCAGTGATCCAACCCACATCAGCCGTACACCAGAAAACTTCGCCCGCCTGATATTGGAATACGTTACGAAAGGTGTATTCCGTATAGACCATGTAACCTCCGTGCGTATGCACCACTCCTTTGGGTTTGCCGGTAGACCCACTTGTGTACAAGATAAAAAGCGGATCTTCTGAATCCATTTTTTGAGCCTTGCAACTTTTCCGTTTGCCCGCAATGGCATCGTGCCACCAGATATCTTTGTCTTTGTGCCAATGAATGTGGTCCCCAGTGTTTTTATGAACGATCACCGTTTTTACGGTATCGCACCCAAGCGCAAGTGCTTCATCTACGACGGCTTTGACGGGAATGTTTTTCGCGCCGCGTGCATTAAAATCAGAGGTAATCACGGCAACACATGCCGCGTCTTTAATCCGATCTGCTACTGAAATAGCTGAAAAACCAGCAAACACCACCGAGTGGATCGCACCAATCCTTGCACAAGCCAATATCGCTACAGCCAATTCCGGTGTCATGGGCATATAAATACAAACACGGTCACCTTTTTTAATGCCTTGTGCTTTGAGCGCGTTGGCAAACTGGCAGACTTGCTGATACAGTTGTTTATAAGAGATTTTGCGCGGCTTGTCCTTGGGATCGTTGGGCTCCCATAGAATGGCCGTTTGTTTCGCACGAGTGGCCAAATGCCGATCCAGTACGTTTTCCGTTATGTTGAGTTTGCCTCCTAAAAACCATTGGATTTTGGGCTCCCGAAAGTTCCATTTCAGCACCTGTTTCCAGGGCTTTTTCCATTGAAAAGTGGAGGCTTGTTCTGCCCAAAAACCTTCCGGGTCAGCGACGGAACGGGCATATACTTCGTGGTACTCAGCGAGGGAATTGATTTGTGTAGTCATGATGTACGATTCAAATACTTTACCAACTATTAAATAAAGCGCGAAAAATAGCTTGTATTTCCTTGCAAGACGCGTCCTTGTTTTTATTTTCTTTTGTACCTTAGACTCCTGAAAATAATATCACCTTTATCCGCATATAAAACAGCATATTATGGGACTAGTTAAGCCAATTGGTTCACTCGACCGCGGCCTGAGTAAAAATGAACTGATCTCGTTAGCTGAAACGGATGCGAATGAAATCTTTGAAAGTGGCCGATATGACCTGCTAAAGGTATACGTCGAAATGAAAAGATACGAGGTGTATTTCACAACCGTAATGGACAATCTACGCGAAGCAGCAATGTTACAGGCGCAAGAGACTGGCTTGAAGTCGTTCAACTATGCAGATGCCCAGGTATCTAACATACAACGTTCGGTGTTTAAATTCGACAATGACCCAACCTGGTCCAAATTACACGATGAATTTGAGCTCCTGAAAGCAAAAATAAAGCTGCACGAGGGCTTACTCAAAAACATGGACGGCGAAAAAGCTGAATACCTCGATGAAGAAACCGGAGAACTCATCGAACTCGTTGCCCCGACACAAGAGGTTATGGAGTCCATTATGGTCAGACTTTAATTCCTGTTGTATTCTCCTTGGAGGCAATAGTAGCCAAAAAGCGCAAGCCCGAGCATGATTGGAGTGAAAATTGGAATGATTGTGTACCAAAAGATCCGGGTATCAAGTGCCGGGTTTTTCCCAAATTCTATCCCGGCCTGATGTAGCATAAGGTACACGCCAAAAGCGGCCAAAAGCATCCAGGCAATACCGGCGAATCGTTTTAGTTTGTTCATTTTCTTGTTGCTTATACGTTATCTTTTTCCCCCACAGGGCCATATCTTTTGACAGGATAAACAGGATATGTCGGCTTCGCCGACTTGCTTCAAATATTTGTTTTTTATGTTTCTAAACGATTAACCGTCACAAAACTCCGTGCTGCGCCGTCGGCGAAGCCGACATATCCTTGTTTATCCTGTAAATCCTGTCAAAAAAAATATCGCTCTCGGTATTTATTAAACTTATGTACATCCCGTCAGGCTTTTGAACCTTAAAGGTTTTCCGATTCAATCCGAAACATCCGGATCAGGCTTTCCCGGCAAATAAAAGAACCCGATCACAAAACACACCGCCGCGATAACAATTGGATACCATAAACCCACAAACGGATCGCCTGTCGGGTTTTCAGCTGTTTTAGACACATCGAATAACCGGGTCGCGATCAAGGGCGTCAATCCGCCAAAAATACCATTGCCAATATGATATGGCAGCGACATCGAAGTATAGCGGATGCGCGTAGGGAATAATTCCACCAGAAATGCTGCGATCGGGCCATAAACCATCGTGACGTAAAGTATTTGAAGAAATACCAGGAAAGTTATAATCCAAAAAGAACCTGAATTAAGCCAAACTGTTCGGGTTTCCAGGATAACCGGCTTTTTAGCTGTATCGGCAAAAATAGTTTGTTTCGTGGCTGTTTTAAAGGTCGTACCGTCTGCTTTACTTTTCCAAATGGTATTGACGATCAAGGAGTCGCCATTGGGGGCAACTGAAACCACATGGTTTGAACCAATGCTAGTATTTATGCCCGTAGGAGCGGCCTCCGAGTACATCGCGTGATAGATCGGTCGGTAAGTCATTACAGCTAAAAGCATCCCGGCCAACATGATGGGCTTCCGCCCGATTCGGTCGCTCCAGGCACCAAACACCAGGAAAAATGGGGTAGCGACAAGGATAGCAATAATTAGAATATAACGCGTCTGCTCAAACTCCACGCCCAAAGTCCGCTCGATAAAGGTCTGTGCGTAGAACTGTCCCGTATACCACACCACTCCCTGACCCATCACTGCCCCAAAAAGTGCAAGGAGTACCAGTTTAAGGTTGGGCTTTTGGGTGAATGATTCTTTCAGTGGATTGGTCGAGATTTTACCTTCTCTTTTGATCTTAGAAAACAAGGGAGATTCCGCCATCCTCATGCGGATGTACACAGAAACGAGTACCATGATGATCGAGGCCCAAAACGGAACACGCCAACCCCAGTCGTTGAATGCAACATCGCCCAGCGTTTTTTTTGTAAGCAGGATCACGCCCAGGGAAATGAAAAGTCCCAGGGTAGCGGTCGTTTGAATAAAGGAGGTATAATAGCCGCGCTGATTGGCGGGAGCATGTTCTGCCACATAGGTTGCCGCACCACCATATTCACCACCCAGCGCAAGTCCTTGTATTAGGCGCAAAGCAAGAATGATACAGGGGGCTGCAAAACCGATCTCCTGGTAACCAGGTACAAAACCGATCGCAAAAGTGGAAAGCCCCATGAGCAACAAGGTTACCAGGAAGGTGTATTTTCTCCCGACAAGATCGCCTAAACGACCAAAGAAGAGTGCACCAAAAGGCCGCACCACAAACCCTGCTGCGAACGTGGCCAATGCCGCCAGAAATGCGGCTGTTGGGTTTTCCGAAGGGAAAAATTTTAAGGCAATAATGGGCGCCAAGGCACCATAGATGTAAAAATCGTACCACTCGATCAGTGTTCCAAGCGAACTTGCGAAGATCACCTTCATTAACTCCCAACCTGATTTTTGTGCTTGATTGCTCATGCGATTACTTTTAGGGGGCAAAAATGGGGTATTTTAATGGAATGATTTCACCTAAAATGCCAAGCGTCACCCCGGAAACCGGGATGACGCTTGTAACATAATGAGGGCTCTAATCAAGGAAACACATCGTAAATATCTTTTCGATGGACAACCCTTGCAAAAACCACTGTATCCTCCTGAAGAAAAACACCAATCCTGAAATCACCCAATCGAATCCGATATGCATTGGAGTGCCCTTTGAGTTTTTTAATATTGGCGATATCAAATAATACTTCGGCCTGCTCCACGCTTTCAATAAGTTCCGCAATTGAAGTCAAAACACGCTTTTCTCCAATTTTATCAATGTCTTTGCTGAATTTTCGGAGAAATTCGGTTTTCATGCCCTGCGGAGTTTTTGCATAATTTCATCTCGCGGTACTTTATCCTGCACATCCGCTTCTTGCATTAGCAGGCCCAAAGCCTTTTCTTCTTCCTCTTCAGAAAGGACTCGCGCAGATATACCCATCCGTTTTAATAAGTCGAGCAAAAGTTGTTGCTCTTCGATACTTTGTGGAGAAATTAGAATTGCACCCATGACTTTTTGGTTGAAAACACTTTGGTGATTACTATGATTTTATCCTTCGTAAAACAACAAACAAGA
>CANJPT010000169.1 GCA_947476195.1 Lewinellaceae bacterium
GATTTAGTCTTATTTGAACGCTCCCCTTTTGCCTCTTGGATGGCGCGTCTAGAAATAGATAAGCCAGAACAACTGATTGGTATTAAAAAAGATCAAGATGCCAGGTAATCATACGGAAAGTATCTAATAACTAGTGGCGTAATAATCACTCGGAATACAGGAAGAAAAAGGTGAAACAAAAGATAATGACCGAACAAGAAAAACAGTGGTTCGATGCGCTGACGCAGGGTCGTTCCAAGGGCGCCGACATGCTGGAGATGCCTTTCATGCGAGGCGTCCAACGCAGCGTCGTGGATAAATACTCCGATCAAGCGCATTTTATCTACGAGCTTCTGCAAAATGCAGATGATGTTAAGGCGACAATTGCTACATTCCGCCTTGAAGAAAGCGGACTTTATTTCACACATAACGGCTCAGTCCACTTCACAATTTCTAATCCGGAGAACGAAGCAGCGGATACGAGCAACAGTATTTTGGGGCATATCAACGCCATTACTTCCATTGCTAATTCAAACAAGACAGGAGCTTCCATCGGTAAGTTCGGTGTCGGGTTCAAAGCTGTCTTTCAATACACACAAACACCGCATATTTACGACCCGAAGATCCGTTTCAAGATAGAACGTTTCATCGTGCCGCACATCCTGGATGCCGACCTTGATTGGCGAAAATTTTCAGAGACGGTGTTCTTCTTTCCGTTTGACCACAAGGAAAAACAGCGCCAAGAGAGCCATGACGAAATTCTTGAGAAACTAAATGCTTTGGAGTTTCCTGTTCTGTTCCTTTCTAGTCTGAAATCCGTGTCCTTTGAGGCGATGGAAGTCACTGGCAAATACGCCAAGGAAGTCACGCGGGAAATTGAGCAAGGCGACATAATGGTTAAATGGATCACCCTGGCATTGGTAGTGAATGGCGGAAGAACCCCTAAGCATTTGTTGATGTTCACGCGAAACAGCGGGAGTGGACATCCCTGCTCCATCGGCTATGAATTGGGAGAGGACGGAAATCTCGTGCCGATTGATCGCACGGCATTCTGTTTTTTCCCGACCAAAGAGGTGACGAATCTGAATTTCATCCTTCACGCGCCGTTTCTCCTGACAGATAGCCGGGAAGGAATCAAGGCTGGCGAAAAACATAACCAGGAATTGGTTCAACAGTTGGCACAGTTAGCCGTCGACAGTTTGGTGATTCTTCGTGATGAAAAGCTGATAGATGACAGTCTCCTTGAGATCATTCCCTACGATCAATCAAGATTCAGCAGCTTGGATGATAGAACCAAGATTTCGTTCAAGCCTTTCTTTGACGACATTAAGCATAAACTTCAAACAGATACCCTATTGCCTGCGGCAAATGGAACGTGTTCATCCAAAAGCGCTTCTTACTGGGCATCCGACACCGACCTTGTCGATTTGTTCTCTGACAAGCAATTGGCACAACTGACCGGTATGGAAAGAGCGAAGTGGGTTTTTCCGAGTCGGGGTAAAAAGGAAGTCCTTAACGCCAATAGAGCACTAGCAGAATACATTGACGGGGGCGATGCTCGCCCCTGGATTCGTAGAGACCCAAATCTAATTGTTTCAAGCCTCGACCCCGAAGCTGTTCTCAAAAAAATCACCGCTAACTTTATCTCCGAGCAGTCGCAGCTATGGCTACACAAACTTTATGCCTACCTTTCCGATCGTGTTTCCTACCAGAAGTTCGTTAAGGAAAAACCTATCTTTCTTGATCAGGATGGCAATGCTGCCTCGGCCTTTGATGGTAAGGCTCAGTTGATCCTCTTCCTGCCAGACGAGGACATTGATGGTTACACAACCGTTAAAAAGGAACTGTTATCAAAAAAAGCCACGCGTGAGTTCATCGAGACGTTCGGTGTCAAGAAGCCCAGTCTCCGCGACGAGATTTACAACAAGATTCTTCCGACGTACAACACCGAAAAAGGCATCGATACATCTCCTCACTTCATGAAGTTCTTTCGCTATTTCAAGGAGTGTCCGAACGACAAGGTCTCGGAATTTATTGGCTTGATAAAGGACAAGGAATTTCTACGATTCACAACAGCTGACTCTCCAAAGGTCTATCGGGGCAGGGCTGGGGATTTATACCAGCCGACTCCAGATTTGAAAGATTGGTTCGAGACCAAGCCGGATACCCGATTTCTGTTGTTGGACAAATACATTAAATTGGTTGACGAGAGAGACATTCAGCGTTTAATGGAGTTTCTTCGCTACTTGGGTGTCGTAAGTTTTCCAAGATTGATGGACGTTGGTCATGCTAAGTATCGTTGGAATCAAAAACCAGATAACGACAAGAAAATTGATGGCCTCGAAGAATTGTTAACACAAATTGACAACAAAAAATCTGAGGTTCTCTGGAAATTGCTCGCTGAATCATGGGATATTTATGAGGGTTCGATGAAAGTATTTCGAAACGATTATGGCCCTAGAGGTGGTAACTTGGGCGTTAATCGCTACGACACCAGTGCCAATCAAAACCTGCGCACAGAAAAATGGATTCTCAATCAGTCCGGTGAACTGGTTTCCGCCGATACAGTCAGAGTTCAGACGCTTGCAGAGCAATATGACACAATCTGCAAAGGGGCAGAGGCATTCATCAGGTTTTTGGGAATCCGCGATGAAGCACAGGACACCGAGCATCTGAGCGTGGAGGAAGCACGAAAAATCAAGTTGGCGGATGCAATTGAACAATCGGGTTTGTCTGAAGACGAAATTCTAGCTGCGATTGAGAATGCCAAGAGTAAAAAAGATGTTCAGCCTCTAACTGGTAAGGATGAATCCAAACCAAGTGAGGGAGATGGTGGAATTGTTGATAAAGCTGATGCCGCCCCCTCTCCGGTTTTGGACAGGATTAGTGACCTCATCCGCAAGCCGAGGTTATCATCACCTCTTTCGCTCGGTGATAATGAGAGGGACCGCACCACAGACAACGACGACTACAATCCAGCTCCGGTGGATTACAGCAAGAAAATTGCACGGGCCGAAGAGCGCAATGCGAACGAAATAGCAAAACTCGAACACGAGGAGGCATTGTATAACAATGCCAATGAGCTACCGCGTTATAGCTATGGTTGGTTTCTCGCCCTGCTGGAACTGGAATGCATGGCAAGCAGTGAAAAGAACGCGAATGGCAAGACCATTTCCATTAGTTTTGGCAAGGTGGAGCAGGATAGTCAATCGTCCAGAACCATCATCCTGAAAGAGCCGAACCGCTTCATCCCTCAATCCATCGAAGAATTTTCGGGCGTGCGAATTGATCTTGATTTTGGCAATGGTCATACTGGGAAACTGTATGTCGAATCGTTTACTGCCAGAGAGTTCTCATTGTTCGGCAAACTAGCATCTGTGGATGAGTTGAGCGGAATTGACTTGAGTGAGGTATTAGAAGCGCGTATTGAAGTCCAGAACCCGTCCTTTCTGTTGCAAGAGTTACTGGAGAGATTTCGTGAACTTAATTTTGACGAAAAATACGATATGAAGGCAAACCTGACGCCCGATATTGAGTTCGTATTTGGCCCTCCTGGAACAGGTAAGACCACTCACCTTGCAGAGCAGGTGTTGATACCTATGATGCAAAAAACGGAGCCTACGAAAGTGCTTGTTCTTACACCGACCAATAAGGCAGCGGATGTATTGACAACTCGCATTATGGAAAAGATGGGAACTGATACTTCATATCTGAACTGGCTGGTTCGCTTTGGAACTTCTGTTGATGAGCGCATAGAGAAAGCAGGGGTGTGGAGGGATCGTTCGTTTAATATCGGTGAGTTGAATCATTCAGTGACAGTCACGACCATTGCCCGCTTTGCCTACGATGGATTCGCGGTCGAATATGGTAGTAAGAAGTTGTATGAAATGGAGTGGGACGCCATTGTTATTGACGAGGCTTCGATGATTCCGCTTTTTAGTATTGTCTATCCGCTTTATAGCCAGAAGTCTCGTAAGTTCATTGTTGCTGGAGACCCTTTTCAGATTGAACCAATTGTCGCAGTTGAGCAATGGAAGGATGAAAATATTTATACGCTGGTCGGCCTCAAGAAGGTAGGGGCTTTTGCAAATCCTGCTACGGAGCCACACGACTACTTGGTGACGAATCTGGAAACGCAATATCGAAGTATTCCGGCTATCGGCGAGATTTTTAGCTGTTTCACTTATGACGGCATCTTGAAGCATAACCGCGCGAGTGGAACGCAGCGGTCGTTGAAACTGAACGGACTTGATGTCCAACCGCTAAACCTCATCAAATTTCCTGTTAGCAAATATGAAAGCATCTATAGGTCGAAGCGATTGGAGAGCGGAACGTCCTATCAGACCTATTCGGCACTGTTCACTTTTGAGTTTGTTCGGTGGCTTGCAGAGCAAATACAGAGCGACCACGCAGATAAGTTCCGTATCGGGGTCATTGCCCCTTATCGTGCTCAAGCGAACCTGTTGAGTAGGCTGGTAGATTCCTGGGCGACCAAGCGGAATAGCGTAGAAATTCAGGTTGGCACGATTCACGGCTTCCAAGGAGATGAGTGTGACATTATCATTGCTGTTCTCAATCCACCGCCTACAATATCTTCAAGCCCGCAGATGTTTCTAAATAAGCAAAACATCCTCAATGTTGCCATCAGTCGTGCACGAGATTATCTCTTTATCATCATGCCGGATGCCGAAACAGAAGGCATCCAAAATCTGCGCAAGGTCGCTCAGATTGAAAAATTTGTGAAGTCAAGCGGTGCGTTCAGCGAATATGTGTCCCATGACTTTGAAAAAATGATTTGGGGCAATGAAAATTACCTTGAAGAAAACACTTTCTCAACGGGCCATCAGATGGTAAATGTTTACCGCAAGCCTGAGCGTTACTACGAAGTCCGTAGTGACGATTCGGCAATTGATGTTCAGATTCACGAAAAACAATGAAGGAGTTCTCAACCCCATGTGCTTTTTAATTGACATCGCACAAAAAAAAGAGGAAAGAGGATGCAATTATTTTCGAAGCACATTTTTTTTGCTTGTGACTACAAATTTTTGGATGTGCTTTCTTATCTAACAAAATAGTTAAAGGGACGCGTTAGTAATTAACCTAAAAGATAAGTGAATGGTTTATTGGTTACTTTCGTCGATAGTTAATTTATAAAATAATTACGTAACGATTTTAAAATAATGGATAACTTGAAAAACTAGAATACAAGCTTCAATTGATGTTTTTATATAAAGAAAAAATTTATAGGAATAATTCAATTTGCTGGTTTATGGGATATACAAAAATATGACCTCAAAATATAGAATAGTGGCAGTTGAAGCGGCTTATGCAGCAAGCAAAGGTATGCATCCTCTTGATGCATGGAACGCATCAGCAGCTAAGGTTTTTAAGAATAACCTGTCTTGCATAAGTAAAAGTTGTCCAAAATCTACTTTCTTAAGTCTTGCACAGTTGGGTGTAATTTTAGGTATTAAGCCGGGTGAATACACAAAATCGATAGAAAATAAAAAATACGCTGACTCGGCTTTAAAACTTCTTCATGAGAATAGTTCTTGGTCAAATAACTCATTGAAATTATGGGAGCGGATTATGAATGGTGTTGAAAAGAAACATAACAGTCAGATGGATGTTGTTATAGGATTATGGCAAGCTAAGCTGTTGACTGAGTAAATTTAAAATCACGAAAAATTATTTATGACAACACCTAACGAAAATTGGCACAACTTTTAACCAGCCTTGAATATGCAAAGGCAGTAGAGTCTTATACCAATAGATTTGTTAACGGGGCAGGGATGCAAAGACCTAGATCAGGTTGCTTTGCGCTTTGGTTGTTGTATAACCTATATCTAAAAGACACTAGGCAGCCACCTACCCACTAACCATAGCGCTCATAAAATAGCTAAAGAATACATTTTAACACTACAAGCGCTGTTAATGTTTTGGGTAAGTGGTCTGCATATCATGGGTTTCGTCACCCTAGAACAGGTATATATTCTGAAGGACCTCTTTAAGAACTCAGACGGTAATTGAATTTCAGGTGATAATCAATAATCTTTTTAAAGATCACAAAGCTACTCAATTTGTTTTATTTTTTAAAAAAAGTTATAAAAAAATTTCTTCTAGTTCCTGCCAAAGTACAAAAATATTTAGTGTTTTAAGACATTCCATAAGAGCATTATTCCAGCAATTACTAACCATTTTTCAATGTGTTTCGACCCCGTAGAATGCATAATAATTTCCCAATCTGAAGTGTATATTTACTGATTGTTAGTTGATTTTTTAGCATTTAGATATAGAGTTTATCTCATTTACATTTAACATTATTTGCCAAACACCATGTTTGGATGGTTCATATATTTCAAAAATCTTATGGTCTTCTAAATAAAATAAAACATCTCGAGCATTTTTTGGATCTGATATTCGTGGGTATTCGTTGATTGAGTTTTTAATATTTGGATTTCTAAGTTTACTCTTTGTACTGGATTTGCCATAGATGCGTAGATGACTTAATCTTGATTGAGAGTTTATTGTCATCATTCTTATATCATCACCGACATCACTTGATGTTTTAAGAGGGTAAAGCTCTTCAAATTTGATTTTTACATCATCAATAGTAATGCCGCCATTGTTTTTTAAGCACAAATCTTTTGCTATTTCTTTTACAAGTTCCCATTTGCTGGGTGCAGATGTTGTCATAAGTAAGTCCCCCCTTTTTGTCTTGAAGTGGAAATAATTCCCCAGTTATTGAGGAATATTATAATCAAACGTAACGAGGAATAGTGATGTATTGAAAAAAACTATAATTTCAAAGTCCACCGGCCTGATCACTCACACCGATCGGGCTTTTTTTTTGCCCAGAATATATAGCCCCCCCCCCATGCTTATATTGAAATCTTCATAATTGCTACATTCCATCACCGATCCTGATATTCACCATAACACTAACAAATTGGACGCTATTTTTCACAAAAACGGTACACAATAATTTTGTTGAGGTTTAGGGGAAATCGAATCAATAAAATCAACATGCTTAAATAATATTCA
>CANJPT010000170.1 GCA_947476195.1 Lewinellaceae bacterium
ATTCAGATCTAAATTGGACAGTTGTGAGGCCAGGAAGGCTATTAGACAAGGAATTGACAGAGAAATACCGTGTTGAAAACAAATTATTCAAAGGAATTAAAATAAGCGGAATTAATAGAGCAGACGTAGCAGACTTTTTAATAAAACAAGCAGAAAAACAAACTGAATTAAAAAAATACATTGCTATATCTGAAAAATAGAATAGCATAAAAGCTGAACAGCTAACAGCACCTACAAGAAATGGGCAGTTCAGTGGTTAAATGAAGCTCTGTGTTTATGCAAGGTAAAATAATAGGGCAAATGAATACTTTAGGCTTTTCTGATAAAGAAGAAGCTACGCTTGCCGTTTTAATCCTGGACGCGGCAGTAGTAAAATCATCAGAAATAGAAGGCGAATTGCTCAATTATGAACAGGTACGTTCGTCTATTGCAAGGCGTTTGGTCAACAATGCAAACCTACTTTTTAAACTCCAAAATATTCAAATGTTGTGCGCAAAACTCCGCATCATGCGGGTCATTAGAAGCAATGATGACCAGTCGATCCGCAGCATATTCCGAAATCAGGTTTTTGTACCACTCCACGCCTTGCACATCCAGGTTGGTAGCAGGCTCGTCCAGCAGCAGGATGGGCGTATCCGAACAAACGGCAAGTGCCAGTTTGAGCCGTTGTTTCATACCTGAGGAAAAAAAACGGATCTCTTTTTGGCGACTTCGGGGGAGAGCCATTAACTCATAAATACTTGCTGGGGTAAAACCAGGCAAAAATGGCTTTAGCCTGGCGTGAAAAAGCAGGGCTTCTTCCAGGGTGAACTCTTCAATGAGTTCGATGTAAGGCGCCGCGTAGCTAATTTTTTGGTACACCGCTTCCTCTTTGACTTTAGCTCCCTGGTCTTCAAAAAAAATATCGCCCTTAGAAGGCGTGAGATGGCCGGAAATGACTTTGAGCAAAGTGGATTTCCCGGAACCGTTAGGGCCTAAAATGGCCCAGCGTTCACCCGATTGAAAGGTGCTGTTCATTCCCCGGAAAATCCATTCGAGGCGGTACCGCTTGCCGATGTTATTTAATTGGATCTTCACGCCCTGTACCCTTTGATGATGCCCCGTTTCGAGACCTGTATAAATTCCAGGATCTGATTTCTAAGCGCAGTGTCGGGTATTTCAGCTTCGATAATCTTCACCGCTTTTTTCACGCTGTTCCCGCGCACATACAGAATCCGGTAAATATCTTCGATGTGGTGCATATCCTCTTTCGAAAAGCCGCGGCGGCGTAGCCCAATAGAATTGATCCCTGCGTAACAAAGTGGTTCGCGGGCGGCGGTGATAAACGGTGGCACGTCTTTGCGAACCAGAGAACCTCCTCCGACCATCACCTGAGCTCCGATCCGTACAAATTGGTGTACTGCAACCATACCTCCCAGGGTAGCCCATTCCCCAATGTGGATATGCCCGGCCAGGGTGACGTTGTTGGCCAGTACACAGTCATGGCCAATATGGCAGTCATGTGCGATGTGGACGTAGGCCATGATCAGGCAGTTTTCACCCAAAGTAGTTTTGCCCTCAAAGGCGAGGTTGCCGCGGTTGAGGGTACAACATTCGCGTATAATCGTGCCGCTGCCAATTTCTAAGGTAGCGGCCTCATTCAGGAGGCCCTTTGTTTGGGGATGCGCGCTGAGTACCGCTCCAGGGTACACCCGGCAGTTATCGCCCAGGCGAGCGCCATTCATAATGGTCACATTTGGGGCTATCCAACAGTTGTCTCCGATGGTGACATCCTCCTCTACCGTGGTGAAATTGCCGATGTGTACGTTGTTTCCGATGCGGGCGTTTGGGTGCACATCGCGGAAGCTGTCGGTGTAATTCATTGATTTATAATGATTTTGCCGCCTTCGCCTCCAGCCAAATCGGCTTAATAGGGGAAAGGTTTTGGCGGATAAAGGTTTTCATTCTCCAGTTGGATTATCCTTGGTACGGCGCACAACCTGTGCGGTCAATTCTCCTTCCGAAACGATTTTGCTCCCAACATAGGCGGTACCTTGCATGTGTACAATACCGCGTCTAATCGGTTCCAGGAGTTCCATTTTAAGTATCAATGTATCGCCGGGCATTACCTTGGCTTTGAATTTAGTATTGTCGATTTTCAGAAAATACGTATCCCAATTTCCCTTGTCAGGTACATTGTGCAAGGCTAATATACCGCCCGTTTGAGCCAACGCTTCGATTTGCAAAACACCTGGAAACACCGGATTGTTTGGAAAGTGGCCTTGGAAAAGCGGCTCATTCATGGTTATATTTTTCACCCCTACGATATGTGTTTCACTCAGCTCTATGACCTTGTCCAGCATTAGAAACGGGTATCGGTGGGGCAAAATCTGCATAATGGCATTCACGTCAAGTAAGGACTCTTTTTCCGGGTCGTATTTAGGAATCCCAATGAGCCGTCGCTTTTCCAGGAGATGCTTTTTCAGGATTTTGGCGAATTCTATATTGGCCGTATGGCCAGGCTTGGTAGCCACTATTTTACCTTTTATATGCCTGCCGATCAGGGACAGATCACCGATCACATCCAATAGTTTGTGTCGGGCGGGCTCGTTTGGAAAGTGAAGTTTTACCGTGTTCAGGACGCCTTCAGTTTCAATTTTGATGCTGGGTTTGCCCATCTTTTTGGCCAGATTATCCAACTCATCCTGGTCCATTCTACGGTCAGCGATTACGATGGCATTGTCCAGATCTCCGCCTTTTACCAGGCCCAGATCGAGCAGCTTTTCCAATTCATGCAAAAACACAAACGTGCGGCAGGGGGCGATCTCGGAAGCATAAGTAGCCATATCGGTCATGGCTGCAAATTGTGGCCCCAGCACTTTGGAGTTAAAATCAATCATTACCGTTACCTCAAAATGATCGGCAGGTAAGGCCAGCAATTCCGTTCCGGTTACCTCGTCTTTGTACGAAATAGGTTCTGTGATCTCAAAATATTCCCGTTCGGAAGCCAATTCTGTCCGCCCGGCTTGCAGCAAGGCCTCCACGAAAGGCATGGAGGTGCCGTTCATGATGGGCATTTCCGGACCGTCTATTTCAAGTAGTACATTATCATATCCCAAGCCGGTGAGTGCGGAAAGTACATGCTCCACCGTTGAAACCTGGGCTTCACCACTTTTGAGTGTTGTGCCTCGGTTCGTGGAAAAAACAAGCTTCACGTCAGCGGGGATGACAGGCTGATCCGGAAGATCTACACGTTGGAAGCGGAAGCCATGGTTGGCCTCAGCAGGTTTAAATGTTAGTGTAACATTTCGACCGGTGTGTAGGCCCACTCCACTAATGGAGAAAGGGGTTAGTATGGTGGATTGTTTCATATCATTGACTTTGGACTACTGGACTGCTAGATGTTGGACTACTGGACTTTGGGACTAAAATTTTGGGATCGATCAATGGGCAAAGCAAATTCATCTGAAGATCCAAAAGCTAACCCTTGTAAAAATCGGCGAGCAAAAGTACAATTTGGCCACGGAAAATGATTCAGGACTTTAGACTGCTGGACATTGGACCCTTCGACAGCAGGACTTTGAACTTGTTACAATCACCGTCCCCCGTGTACCGACCCCCGTCCCCCGTCCCCCGTCTACCGTCCAGAATAAGGCGTGCGCGTCACAATGCTACGCCCCAGGGTGAGTTCGTCGGCATATTCCAGGTCACCTCCAAAGGAGACCCCACGTGCAATCGCGCTTACCTGAACACCCAGAGGCTGTAGTTTTTTAGAAATATAAAAAATGGTGGTTTCGCCTTCAATGGTCGGGCTGATGGCCATGATGGCTTCCTTGATCTCACCCGACTGGGCGCGGGCAGCCAGGGAATCAATATTCAGATCGGAAGGCCCGATGCCTTCTATGGGAGAAATAATGCCCCCCAGGACGTGATACAGGCCGCGAAACTGGCTGGTATCTTCAATGGCCATCAGGTCACGGATGTTTTCCACTACACAAACCAGGGAACGATCCCGACGCGGGTCGGTGCAGATCTGACAAAGTTCGTCGTCTGAAAGGTTGTGGCATTGGCGGCACTCGCGAATGCCTGCGCGCATGGCGGTCAGTGCTGCCGCAAACTGGTCGGTAGCCGTTTTTTCCTGCTTCAACATATGGAGCACGAGCCGCAAGGCCGTTTTCCGCCCGATACCAGGCAGCGTAGCAAATGCTTCCACTGCTTTTTCGATGAGTTTGGAGGAGAAGGTCATGGCGCAAAGTTAGCGCATGTTGGGGGTTTTATCCCGGCAAGAAATCTTCCGTATTTTTTAGAAGGGGTATTTCACGTCGGTCAGAAATAAGCCTTGTGGAGGCGCACTCAGGCTTTTTATCAGGGGCGTTTGATTGTCTAAAGCTGTTTGAATGGCCTCCACGCTCAATTGCCCTCTTCCTGCCTGGACACTCGCCCCTACAATCAGGCGCACCATGCCTCGTAAAAAACGATTGGCGGTGATATGAAAAATCCATTGATGGGTTTCAGGTCGTTGTTCCCAATAAGCCGCTTTTAAATCACAGGCATAATGTTCCAGTCCGCTGTCCGATTTGCAAAAGGGAAAAAACGCTTGATAAAGTGGCAATAGGGCCGCAACAGCCTGCATTTTTTCAAAATCAAGCTTTGTATACAGCGGATAATGCCAGGCTGTTTCTATAGAAAACGGATCTTTCCGAAGCGAAACGAAATACTGATAACTACGCTCATAGGCATCGAAGCGGGCATGTGCTTCTGTAGATACGGGTTTGCAATCATAGACTGCAATATCCAATGGAAGCAGACTGTTGAGCCCGTTTAAAAAAGAGGATGGCAGGGTACTTTCACAGTCAAAATGTGCCACATAGTATCTGGCATGTACCCCTGCATCCGTTCGCCCACAACCTGTGATGCTTATTTTTTCTCGTAAAATAGTACTCAACGCAGCCTCCAGGGTGGCTTGTACGGATGTGGCATTGGGTTGTACCTGCCAACCTGCGTAATGGGTGCCGCGATAGGATAGGGTGAGAAAATAGCGCATTCGGGTGGTAAAGGTAGGGCTTTTGACAGGTAGTGTACGTACAGCCCACGTTTCAGAATAAATCGGGGACATGGGCTGTACGTACTTTGCCTGTTACCTGAGCAAGGTAACAGAACCTGTAAACCGCTCTGATTGCCCCGTTTGTAGGTTCGTAAAGTGGACATAATAGACATAAACCCCAGCTGAAGCGCCCTTGCCTCGAAATGTGCCGTCCCATCCTTTCAATATTTCATTTCCTGTTTCCTGAAAAACAAGATTTCCCCAACGATCGAAAATTTGAAGGGTAACAGTTCCGGTATTTCGTCCAAACACTGTAAAGACATCATTGTCGCCATCATCATTTGGGGAAAAGATGTTTGGGATATATATTTTGGACGGGCAACCGATTATAGTAATGCTATCTGATTTTTCTCCGCAAATGTTGGAGGATCGAAGCCAATATTGGCCGGGCGCAATGACCGTTATCGATGGAGACTGTGCCCCGGTAGACCATTCGTAGTTCGGGAGTGTGGAGGAAGGCGCTAAAGTAGCCGGTATGTCCTGGTCGTTTTCACAAATGTTTAGAGAATCACCCAGATCAAAGTCTGGCACCTCCTCCAGTGCTTCCAATAAAAAGGTGTCGCGCAAAGTGCCACATTCGTAAGTAGCAGCGATGGAATAGGTTCCTGAAGTCCAAAAACTTGCCTGAGGGTTTGTTATACCATTGCTCCATTGATAATCAGAGAATCCTGACGGGGCCTGCACGACCCATGGCAATAGTCCAGCGCAAATGGAAGTGTCCCCAATCACAAGCGTCTTTTGCGCTTTTTGTGTCACCCGGATGGTATCCGTCACGCTTGTACATTCTCCCGGCAGGTGGATACGCACCCAATATTCCCCGGGAGCATTGAGCAGTACGGTTTGCGTAGTATCTCCAGTGCTCCATTCATATTCACTAAACCCTGCTCTTGCTGAAAGGGAAAACGGAAATGCACATACGGCGGTATCGCGCACCTGAAAAATTGGCTCGCTCACTTTGACGAGCGAAATGTCGTCTATGAAATAATAGGCCCAAAAAATACCTGCAGACTCTGAAGAAGGATCCGGAGCTGGCCTAAATATGAGCGTATCACTGTTTTGTCGGGTGTAGAAATTCCCAATCGTTAACCATTCCTCTCCACCCTTGGCTTTAAAAATGCCACATATTTCTTGCCATGCACCGGTGTCACGCGGGAATACTCCACGGTTTACGACTTGCGGTTCTAAAACAATAGCAGATTTGCTTGTAGGGTTGAATAAAATGGGGGTAGATTTATTGAATATTCGGTGGGGAGTTAAGGCCATTGCCATACCATCAATGGAAACAACATTGACTTTTTCACCTGAGTCATAACTAGGCGATACAAAAAAACGCCCACGATAGATTGCTCCTGGCTCTAACCCACTTGTTATGCGCGTTTGAGTATATTCCCTAAATTCTCCGTTCGGATTAAAAGGAAGGTTGATACTATATGTGCAGATGCCCATATAAGCCTGTCCTTCTTTTGCGTACTGGTAGCCCTGTGCATTCCGTGGCACACCATAGAATGTGCCATCTGTTTGGCAAGCGTTGCAATAGTCTGGAGATTCACGATTGGCAGATATCCAAAAAGGAGCAGTGCGGTACAGGGAAGGGTCGTCAAACCAGGTGGTGTCTAAGCCCCAAAAGTTTTCAAGCGCACAAGTGTTTGTGGATTCAAAACCGGGATTTGGAACCAGATTGGTTTGCCCAAAAAGGGGGATTTGGTATGTTGCCAGGACTAAGAGCGCGGATAAGAAGTTTCTGAACATATTTTGAGGATAATGATAAGGTCTGAAACGGGAGTGGGCATACCGAAAACCCAGGTGGTTCTCGATATGCCCAGTACGCCCGGTATACTGTGATTAAAGTGATTTTGATGATTTGAGTGATTAAAACTCCTTGA
>CANJPT010000171.1 GCA_947476195.1 Lewinellaceae bacterium
GCCACTGCTGCTACCGGAGCCATTGAGGGCCACCGTATTCATCGTGCAGGTAAGTTGACTTGGCGGCGCGATGAGCGATGAGGGCAAGGAAGTATTTTGGCTGATTATCACCGAGCCCAAATTGGTGCAACTATTGGCAGGGTTGGTCACTGTCAGGGTGTACGTTCCAGGCTGGTTCACATTGGGATTCCAGGAATTTTGACCGGAAATAATATTACCGCCACCGCTTGCTACCCAATTGAGCAATAAGGTAGTATCCGAAGGAGGAATGACCGGTCCAATGTTTAAATTGGTCACGACACAGGTAAGGGTAGCCGGATCTCCCGCAGGCGCAGGGGGCAGCTGAATATTTGAGGTCACCGTTACTGCGGCGGAGGACGTACAACCCGTCATCATATTCGTGATTACCAGCGTATAAACACCCGCTGCATTAACCGTAGGCTGTAACGTATTTTGTCCGGAGACAAAATTACCTCCAACTGTAGTCCAAATAAATGTGAAATTGGAATCGGAGGAAGAGCCCATTGCATCGAGGTTGGTTTGTGGAACGACACAATTTAACTGGGCTGGTGCAGCGATGACTGTAATAGGAGGCGGTAATTGAACGACCGTAATACTTTTGGTAGTCGGGCAAATAGTCGTGCCAGATACAGTCACGGTATATGTGCCAGGTGTTGATACTATGATTGGATTAGTTGTTTGGGTAGTAGACCATAAATATTGAGGCATTCCTCCGGTAGCCATTAAGGTCGAGGAGCCACCGGGACAAAATGGCGTGCTCGTGATGGCGATTGTAGGCGTTGGCTTCAGCCCGACCATTACGCTGTCTACGCCGGTACAACCATGTACGTTCGTAACCGTTACCACATAAGTACCCGGCTGTGTGACGATATTGGTAATCGTATTCACATTGTTTGACCAGTGATATTGGCTAAAACCGCCCACTACGCGTAATGTATCCGGATCGCCAAGACAAATCTTTTGAGCTGTCATGGAAATAGGGAAAGGAGTTACTTCACCGGTTTGAACACCAACTACACCTTGTCCAGTACATCCAAATTGGTTCGTGACCGTAACCTGGTACAAACCAGGCTCCGTGACGGTAATAGCGTTAGTGGTCTCTCCATTTGGCCATAAATATGCATTCCAGAACTGATTCACCTTTACAATACCTGTATCGCCTTCCGGACACATATAAAGTGGACCTGAAAGGGATGGAACTACTGGAGGGCTCATTGGCACATTGTAGGTATCTAAAAATGGACAACCTAGTTGATCTGTAAGCGTAAGTGTGTAGAGCCCGGGCTCGTCTACCGAGTGTGGAGAAAGTTGTCCATCTGTACCACTTGGATTCCACTGAAAATCAACAAAATGGTAGGTGCTATCTGTAGGCAAAACCGTAAGGTTGATGGAGCCGTTTTCGCAAAGTGGTGGCCCGGTTATATCAACAATACCATAAAAAAAAGTTCCAGGTTCATTGTAAGTATTCTCCCAGTGGTTAGGCTCGCAGCCGGTTGTACTTGGATCCCAGCTCCAAGCTCCTGGAGGAACCACTGTGATCTTAAATCCTTGTTCTCCAGTATTCCAAAGTGCATTCCAAGGAGTGAGTTGTCCAGAAAACAGATATTGTACGTATGCTGTCAACTCAATTGTGTGCGCCGCGCAATTAACCACGGCAAAAGTGACCGGGTTACAGTGACCCAACTTTAATTCTGTCGAGTCATGGTTGCTTGATCCTCCAATATCCGGATTACCCTTAGGCTCTCCATTAGCATGGGATAGGTATGGGATGACAAAAAGCGCGATTGGGAGGATTAATCGGGAAAGTATGTAGCGTCTTGTCATAAACGGTAAGTGATTTAACAATGTGGAAATAATTTAGACATCTTAAGATACGGTCAACGTTAAATTCGCTGACTTGAACGACAATTTTCTTCGGCCAAAAATAATAAATCTTTTTTGCCACCCTGCCAAAATTAAGATTTCGTCACCTTATTGTCAAAAAACATGCTTTGTTTGCTATATTCGCAGCAAATAACCCCGACGAAATCATAATCTATAGCAAAAAACGGAGGGTACGAAAAGCTAATAATAAATTAATCCTCCAAAAAATTCACCGGGCGATTGATACACTCTTCCAATGAAATAAAAGTCTCGGTGCGTTGTATGCCAGGGATTTTTTGAATTTTATCTTGGAGTACAACGCGTAGGTGGTTTGTATCTTTGCACACGATTTTACAAAGGATGCCGTAAGCACCCGTCGTATAGTTGGCTGAAACAACCTCTGGAATAATTCTTAGATACTCGGAAACCTCATCGTAAAGTGAACTTTTTTCTAAATAAATACCCAGAAAAGCAGTCACATCGTAACCAAGTTTGTGATAATCAAGCTTCAGGCTTGAGCCTTTGACAATCCCGAGTTCCTCCATTTTTTTCATTCGGACGTGGATTGTTCCACTCGAAACAAAGAGTTGTTTGGCGATATCGGTGTAGGGTGTTTTTCCGTCTTCGACGAGTTTGGCAAGGATTTGATGGTCTAATTGGTCGAGACGGGGCAGTTCAGTGTTTTGCATTGCGGCGTTAAAAACAACATATTAATGTAAAATTCGAAACGAAATTAGATAAAAATTGTGAAATCGGCAGAATAATATCTAGCTGCAAATCTAAACCACAAAAAAACAAACACCAATAGATCAATTGAGATTCCTCCTTTGCCTCCTCCAATGTTATAAATTTCGCTTGGCATCAAGACTTCGGCGGATGAATTGGCTGATGTAACGGATAAAAATGACAAATCAAACCATGACAGACAACGAAAAACGTCCCAAACTCCAGACCCGCCTACCCTTACTCCTCGCCATTACGCTTGCCATCGGTATGCTTATCGGCCAAAAACTCCCACATTACGATCGCAATTTTAGCCTGGAACTTGGCACCTCGGCAAAATCTGGCACACTGGACGAAATACTTCGGTACGTTGAAGCCAAATATGTGGACACTATAGACACCGAAGACCTTCGCGCAAAAGCCATCGAGCACCTGCTCGATGGACTTGATCCCCATTCCGTGTACATCAGCCCTGACGAATTAAAGGCCGTGGAAGATGACATGAACGGCGCGTTCGAAGGCGTGGGCATAGAGTTTATCCTCCTCGACGATACCATTCAAGTTGTAGCCCCGGTCTCCGGAGGCCCATCCGAAATGGCTGGTATTCTTCCAGGTGATAAGATCGTAAGTATCAACGATACCCTTATCGCAGGACTTAAAATTGAAACGGGTAAGATCTACAACAAGTTGCGCGGCCCAAAAGGGTCTAAGGTCAAGATCGGCATACTACGTGGCCATGAAACTGCTCAGCTCTATTTTGAGATCCTTCGAGACGTGATCCCGGTAAAAAGTATCGAAGCTGCTTATATGCTCGATGAAAAAACCGGATACATCAGAATTGCCCAATTTAACGGAAATACCTACAGGGAATTCATGCAAAATCTTACCCCGTTGGTGGAGGAAAAAGGTATGAAAAGCATGGTACTTGATCTGCGCGGCAATCCTGGCGGTTACCTGGAAGAAGCTACCGAAATACTCAGTCAGGTTTTCCCTGATGGCAAACTCCTTTTGTATACTCAAGGGCGGGCTGGACAGCGAAAAGACTACAAAAGCAACGGACGGGCCCGATTCGACATCCAAAATGTAGCGGTGTTGATCGATGAGGGTTCTGCCTCCGCGAGCGAAATCGTGGCTGGCGCGATACAGGATTGGGACCGGGGCTGGGTCGTGGGTCGCCGGTCTTTCGGCAAAGGTCTCGTACAGGAACAATACCCGCTTTCCAATGGTGGTGCACTGCGACTCACTGTGTCGCGTTACTTCACTCCAAGCGGGCGTTGTATCCAACGAGACTACAAACACGGGCAGGACTACAAACACGAAGCTGAACGCCGTCTTCAAAACGGCGAGCTCTCCAACGCAAACAAAATCAAGCAGGATGATACCACCAAATACTATACCGGCCAGGGTCGAATCGTTTTTGGCGGAGGAGGTATTACCCCCGACGTTTTTGTCCCGATCGATACTTCCTATTCAAGTGTCTATTTCACGTCGGTCCGGCAAAAAATTCCACAGTTCATATCCCGTTGGATGGAAAGTCAAAACCGAATGAACCTCTCCGCGGCACTTCCTGAATTTGCCCGAAGCTATACCGTCACGGATGAAATACTGGAAGCCTTAGTAGCGTATGCTGAAAAACAGGACATAAAAAGAAATCCAACCGAACTGGCAAAATGCCGCACCGAACTCAAACTCCAGCTTAAAGCCCGTCTGGCCAAAACACTTTTTGGCGACGAGGGACTGTACAAGGTTTTGAACGATGATGACCCCGCAGTGGAGAAAGCCGTGCAAGTCTTAAAAAGCGGGCCTCCTGTTGCGAAGCGATAAAAAATTACTTACTTTTGTAATCCAAACTATCAAATTCAAAACATAGTATTTACACTACGGAAGCCAACGACGATAACTTCAAACTGCGAAATTTAAAGGGGTTTGTGCCGAAGGATTTTGGCTTTTAATTTTCAAAATTTCTCAATTCGCTAAAACTTTACGCTTAGGTGCTTCAACTGGTATTGGGGAAGATACCTTCGGTGGAGTCTGTCTACCATCTTCCCCCCGGCGACGAAGTTCATCTTCCGTCATTTCGGCTGGAACACCCTCAAATACCACCTGTACTTTGTAATTGCGATTGATTGATTTAGCAATAGGTCCAAACATCAGCTGCATCACGGAGTCTGCCCTGGACTTCGCATTTTCCAGCAAATGTTCATTTTCAAGGGCATCTTGTCGGAACTGGCGGCGCAGTTCATTGAATCGATCATTCATATCCTGCGCATTGATGCCGGCCAGATAACCCACATCCAGCTTGTCTACACGGGGATACACCTCGTGCGAAAGTATGGTTGGCTCTGGTAATTTTATATTGAGTGTTCCTCGTTTGGGACTGAGCGTCACATCAAAAGACTCGTCCAGTTTAAAGCCCGCCTTGATTACACTAATAGCCTCCACCCGGATATCCGTTTCTGATACGGAGAACCCAAAAAGCTTGTATTGCAAGGTCTTATCTATTCCCATCCGGCTTCGAAGTTCATAGGTAGCGAGTTCTACGATTCCCTTGCGAACCCTGTCTTTAAGCAGCCCACGAGATGCACTGAAATCTATGATTTCCGCCCTTTCCTTCAATCGTTCGGCCATAGGCATGAGGCCTTCATGAATGGCTATGTCGCAAGGGGTACCTACGTCTTTGCCTTTTCCGAAGAATTTGCCTCCTTTTACCCGCAAAAGCGTGGTCATTACCTGTGTCACGAAAAAGCAGGTGTACTTGCCAGCGACCTCATTGAAAAGCTGAACGGCCTGGTTAGCATTATCGCCATACCAGGTTTCGTAAAGATTTGCCGTAGTATCTTTTAAGGTAACAAAATCGTTGAAATACAAGCTCCGGAGGTACTCATGGTGCTTTTTGTACTCCGGTTCGAGGCGATTTTTCAGGCTGTCGGGCAGGCCCATTCGATTGGCTACGTGGTAGAGCAGTGAGAGGTTAAAGTCATATACCAGCTGGTCAAATTCTGCCCGATATTCTTCTGGTTGGGAGAGGATTCGCAAGGTTTTTTCCTCATCCAGATTCGGATTGAAATCAGAAGGCACATAGGTCATCTGCACTTCTTTGGGAGACTGGAAAAAATTGGAGAACCCTCCTCCATCACTAAAAAAGGCCTTGTAGCCTACGATTGCAGCGATTACGATCAGAGCGATCAATAGGAATTGTTGGCCAAGGCCACCGCTTCCGCTGTCTTCTGGTGGAGTAAATGCGCCGTCAGATTGATGAGTCGCCATGTTGTTCAAATTATTTGAATGAATTGGAAAGTTGGGGCAAAATTCAGCAACATTGCCCAAACTTTTCAATCCATTCAAATAACACCACGCATTCAGGTCATTATTTTCCTAACAGATAAGCTTTAACCACTTTCCGGCACTCCTTGGCAGATGCCTCGTTGTACCGCGGGCTGCTGGGATTGGCAAATGCGTGATTGGCCTCATAATGATAAACCTGTACGTTTTTTCTGGCCGATTTCATATTTGTTTCAAATTCAGTTACCACCTGACCTGTGATCCACTCATCCTGAGTGGCATGAATAAAAAGAACGTCGGAGGCTAATCCACCCAACTTCGCCAGGTCTTTTTCAGGCATTCCGTAATACATGACACAGCCTTTGATCTTTCCTTTCAAAAGCAGCGCGGCCTGCAAAGACCAACCACCCCCAAAACACCAACCCATCGTACGAAAGTCAGCTTTATCACCCAGATGTTTGGCCGCAGCAATAATCAGCGCCGACGACCGGGCCGGGTCATTGGCTTGCATCAGTTTGCCGGCTTCTTCAGCGGTAACAGCTACTTTTCCGTCATACAGGTCTATGGCCAACACATTGATTCCCAATTCTTTGCTCCACAGGTCTGCTTCGTTTTTGACGAAATCGTTGAGGCCCCACCACTCCTGAAAAAGCAGAAGATACTTATCTGTCTTTTTTCGCGTTTTTACCAGGTACCCGTGGCCAATGACACCGCCCTCGACTGGAAAATCAATCATTGCACCTTTGCCCGTTAACGCTACTGGTAGGGGCGAAGGATGTGCGTTCAGAAAATTTTGGTCCTTGGCAAATGAGGCAAACACTGCCGTATCAGATGTACCATGGCACATCGGCATGGCCAAAACTGCGGTTTTTGTCGGGCGGGGCGTAAATGCAAGGGCCAGCAAAGAAATGGTTGCACCTGCCGTGAACAGGGCGAAAGCAGATAGAATAGATTGTTTTTTCATTTAAAAATTTAGGTATAAATATGTTGGCTAAGAACA
>CANJPT010000172.1 GCA_947476195.1 Lewinellaceae bacterium
CTGGTGCCTGTCAATATCGTAGTGCTGCTCGGCAGCAGACTGATCGTTGTAACTACTACGCTGTCGCAGCCACCTGCAGTGGTAAAATGCTTGGTGAATACCCCCGTTGCTGCGGGATCACAGGAAACGTCAGTCAGGAAAGTAGTCGGCAAGGGCGCTAAACTTACGTTTGTGATCACCGTGCTATCGCAACCATAATGGTTGGGCATTACGCTTGTAAAAACGCCCACATTGGCTGGATTACAAGTAGTGCCTGAAAGCATGGTCGTGTTGTTTGGTAGCAGACTTACGGTCGTAATGACCAGGCTATCGCAACCATCTATGGCCAATAGATTTTGGTTGAAAACACCCACTGCAGCGGGATCACAGGTGGTTGCGTCTTCCAGGGTCGTGTCAGCTAAAGAGAAGATAACCGTGGTGACCACCAAGCTGTCGCAGCCATAAGTGTTTGACAGATTTTGAGTAAAAACGCCCACATTGTTCACATCACAACTGCTATCAAAAAGTAAGGTCGTGACGGAAGGCTGCAAAGTCGTCACGGTGATCACCAGACTGTCGCAACCGTTTAGTTGGGTTAAAACCTGCGTGTTGGACCCTGCCAAAGCCGGATTGCAGGTGTTTGCATTTATTACCGTTGTGTCGATTACCAGTACGGTCAAAGTGGTGACGATCAGGCTATCACAACCGTGGAAAGTTTGGAGCGTATCAGTGTAAACGCCGGAAGTGGTTTGTGTTCCGCCACCGACAAACAGGCTTTCACCCGAACAAATTTGAGCAGCCATAATAGTATTTGACACTTGCCAAACCGTCACCGTCACGCTGTCTAAAACCAGGGCAGTGCAGGCAGCGGTGGAGTTATCGCTGATGTTGGTTATTTTGTAAACGCTTGTTTGTGTTGGATTTACGCTCAGAACGTGGCCGTTTGGTATGTCGTTCAGTGTAAAATTTTGGTTGTTAATGGACCATGAAAGATCAAAAGGTCCATTGCCGCTCAGCGCGAAATTCAGGTTGACAGATTGCCCTGCACAAATTTGTGCATCGCTGCTCAAATCGGCGCTGGGAATTGGGTTTACCTGCACGTTCTGGCAAACTGGCGCAGCAATACCGCAGGCATTTTGAGGGGTCACACAAATCTGTCCGGAGACGGAATTGAGAAAGTTGATGTTTACGGTATCGCCGCTTCCGGTTAACACGGCACCGGGAGGAATCGTCCAGTTGTAAATAACACCGGGTTGTTCCACATTCAAGGTGAACATATAATTGCCGCCTCCGGCGCATACGCCGCTTGGGCCACTCATACCGGGTGGTTGAATCGGCATCTGTACCGCAATGGGCTGACAAGCGGGTTGTGAGGCGCCGCAGGAGTTATTGGCCGTAACACAGATCGGGCCGGATACCAGGGTATCCCAGGTGACCAGAATACTGTCCGGTGAAATCGTGGTGAAGGATAGATTTCCAGGCAGCATCCAGGCGAAAGACATGGAACCGTTTGCCACAACGGTATAAACGTAGCTGGAATCCTGGCAGGGATTTGTATTTCCGGAAATCTGGGGCAAAGATGGAACGGCGGTCGATGATGTCACCTGAACGCAGGCAGTATCCTTGCATATTAGTAAGCCGCGCCTGTGGATCAACTCCAGGCAATAGGTTCCTGCCTGGTTCACCTGTACAGTCGGTGAATTGCTGCTGCCGATGATCCCCGGGCCAGACCAATTGTAAGATGTGAAACCATTGAGCGCTGTATTTAGGGATGAATGACTGCCGTTTAAGGTAATAGTATCAATTTGGCAGCTTAGAACCCCCGGCGGATCGATCACGGCATGAGGCTCAAGGATCGCCAGATCCAGGTATATAGTACTGTCGCAGCCAAGCCAGTTGGTACAGATTTCTGTGTAAGTACCCGAAGAATTGTACAAATTAGTGCACACTCCATATTCGGCAGGGCCACAAAGGTTTATGGTCAGGTTGGTGGTTGGACTTGGCGGAAAAATATTTACTTTACAGGTTACGATACTGTCGCAACCATTAGGTCCTATTAGCTTCACCGGGTAGCTCCCCGGGGCTATAAACTGCTCTCCGGCGCAGGTGACTGAGCCGTTTTGGCACATATATACGGTATCATCCGAATGTGCTGTTGGGATAAGGTTCACATGGCAATGGGTGGTCTTTAAACACTGGTGCCCATTAGGAGTACAAGGTGGCTCCTGTTCTGTTACGTCATATATTCCCGGTGCTGTATATGTTTGTCCGGCGCAGTCTACAGATTTCCCTTCGCACAGTTCGACATACTCATCGAACTCTCCACCGCGAACATCCACCGGGTAACAAAATTCAGGGCAGTGTGACGAATTCACACAAAGATCAAAGATGCCCGGTTCCAACCAGGTTACCCAAGTTACAGGCCCCCCGGTCGTATCGAAGCTAGCGGCCGAAGGCGGATCAACACTCCAGACAGCATCAATAGCGGCTGTACTGTAGACCGTTGGGTCATCCAATACACAAACACCACATCCAATTCCGCCCCAGCCAGGCGGGTCAATTTGATAATCACAGATGGCACCATTATTACCACCAATACACAAATAATAAACCTGACCCGGAACCAAGCCGTTGGCAATTACCACATTACCATGGGTCACTAAAACATTGATACAGTTGGAAACAAGCGTAAAGTTTATGCAGTCGCTGGACGAAAATACCGCTCCCTGTAAAGCATTACCCTGGCTACATGTAGGAACAATTATCCCGAACTCCGCTGTGGGCGCATCCGCTGTAAAAGCAAACCATTGGGTGTTCTGATTGCTGCCGCACCAAGTCGGGAATACAACAGCCGGCTCTGAATTGGTGGCACCCTCATAACAGGTTAGTTCATTTTGGTCGGATAAGACACAAGCATTCATTGGGTCAGCCACAGGAGCGGGGCCCAGGCAGGGAGCGTTGTTGCACTGGGCATATATTGATTCCGGGTTCAAAAACAACCATGCCGCCATCAGGATTAAAATCTGGTTGAATTTGGTTTTATTCATTGCTTTTATGATTTATTGCCACCAATATATGTAGTTTTCTATACAATGTTTACTTCGCGCTGCCAGGTATTTGCATGGCCTGCGGCCTAATCCATTGGTTAGCAGTACTCAGTATTGACAATTTTTGCTCACAACCTGGCGACGTGAAGTAAAGATACCCCAAGCAGTCGTGAGCAGAGACAATTTTAAGCACAAATAAAAAGACCCTCAAATACCTTGAAGGCCTTTCCCAATCCTTTCCGGTTAGAAAACGTATTGATTATTTGGGTAATTCAAGGTTTTAATTACTCCATTATCACGGGTTAAGGGGCGCATTGAGTAAAGTTGCCATTGCAGTCACCGGTGAAGCATACCCAAGTATTTGCGGGAATATTAAAGGAACCAGACGAACCTCCGCCACAAGAAAAATAAATTGTAATTTGTGATGCACCATCGTTGTGGAAACAGACAGGACAAGTATCATCCCAGCAAAATAAAGCAGTCTTGTTTGCTGCTGGGACGACTTGTTCATTACCACAAGTGTTGCCACAACTCGAGGACACAGTACAGGTATTCCCGACCAGCACACCACAAATCGTTAATCCATTGAAAAACGTGGAAGACACGACCACATTGCAGCAGCAATTGGAACGATCTGCTACTTGGGGTTGAGTGCCATTTTGCTTGCCAATTGTGGATTGATCTACAGTCGTTTGGGGCTCTGTGCTTTTCTTGCAGGCAAAACTGAAGAAGATAAGCAGCATAAGAAAAGGAATTAATTTTTTCATAATTTTTTATCAATTTTGGGTGAAAGAAAGAATTGCGGGAGAAGTTGGCTGTGGAGTTTGCCGATGTTTGGAGAAAGGCCAGGCTGTGCTTACTCAATTAGTCCTTCCCTAAAGGCCTTGGCAATAATGCCTCCAGAGGTATGCATATCCATTTTGTTTTTGATGTTCTTAATATGGTCTTGTACGGTGAAAGCACTGATGCTCAGAGTACTAGCAATCATTTTCACATTTTGATCATGGCTCATAAGTTGAATGATCTCACGCTCGCGCAGCGTTAGTGCTTCTTCTAAAGGGAGATTGAGTAACTCATTGGAGAGATTATCTCTGACTAAGTGGGAATGAGGGTAAAGAGGGTTATTCATTTGGGCGGTATTTGGAAGCGTTATTATGAAAGATTATTAAATGTCAACCTTGCAAAGGTGGGGGTCTTTATATACGCTAACAATCCCTAAAATTGGGGGTTGTTATATGAAGACCTGACATTCAAATCAAGTTGTTCTGCAAATTCATCGGCCAGTTCTCGCCGCGCTTGGAGTTTTTTTACACCAACGGTATGAACATATTTAAGGCTGATAATCAAGCATATATCTGGATTTTGATTTCTGTCCCGAGAAGGACAACTCAAGTTTTGTTTAGGATGGGAACTGTCTTACCGAACAATACTCACATCGCCCTGAAATAACTCGCGTTGACCATCCATAAACTCAATCTCGGCTACCCAAACAAAAACTCCTGGGTTCATCGGTTTGCCTTTGTAGCTGCCATCCCATCCGATGGTCGGGCTGTTGGGCAAAAAATCTTTCAAATTAATCAAAGCCTCTCCCCATCGGTCAAATACCTGCAGGGAAAGGATCTTGCTAACTGACCCCGGCCTGGCATAAATGGTGAACAGATCATTGGCGCCATCGTCATTCGGTGTAAACACATTGGGTACATAGATCTGCCGGCGACGATCCACGATCACCTTCACGTTATCCTGACCCGTACAGCCGTTCAAGGCTTGCACCTGTATCGTGTAAACGGTTGAGATCAAAGGGGTTACGGTTTGCGTCAGGCAAATGGGTGAAACACAGTTCAAACTGTCAAAGGGTAGTGCTGACCAAACCACCGACAATAGGCTGTCGAGCGGAACATTCACCGTTGCTTGCAGGGTGGCATGATCGCCCTGACCGATGTTGATGTCGTTGCCCAGATCGACGTTTAACTGGGTTGCAGCATTCACCACAATGACCTCCGTTTTCTGGCAATCATTGGCGTCAGATACCCTCAGACTGTAAACGCCTGAATTCAATCCGGTAAAAATATGCTCCGTCTGATCAGGGCCGTTATTCAGCGAATAGCGGTAAGGCGATGCGCCACCGCTGGTCTGAACCTGGATCGCGCCGTCGTGTTCATTAAAACAATCCGGATCATTGACGATAAAACTCATCTCCAGCGGCAAGGGTTCTGTCAGTGTCACGGAGGAGACATTGGTGCAACCATGCGCATCCATGACTGTAACGGAGTAAACTCCGGCTGCCAGGTTGTTGATCTGCTGACCGATGCTACCATTGGACCAGGAAAAAGTAAAGGGGGCTGTTCCCCCTGTTGGCGTTGCCAGAGCACTGCCGTCAGTTGCTCCCGTACAACTGACGGCAAATCCGGTGTAGTTCGAATTGGCCAGACTCGTCAGCGCGGGCGGCACAAGTTGCACCACCGTTGCCTGCGCTGTGGTGCTGAAGCCATTGGGCGAAGAAACGGTTACGGTGTAATTGCCTGCTGGAAGCCCACTGATCAGCTGGGGCGTTCCCAGGGTTGTGATGGTTCCACTGGTCACGATAGTAAGTCCCTGAAGCACGGTGTAAGAAAACGGCGCGATGCCAACCGTTGGCGTGAGGCTGAGTGTTCCGGTATTGGAAGTACATGGAATATCAGAGCCGCTCAGGTTTGCCGCCACCGAACAACTATTGGCTGGCAGCAGACTGGTGACGGTCATAATCGTGCTGTCGCAACCAAACTGATTGGGCACGTGATTGGTCGTGCTGCCCACCTGCGCCGGATCACAAGTCGTGAGGTTAAGGGTGGTCATGCTGCCCGGCAATAGAGTTCTGGTTTCTGTGACAATACTGTCGCAACCATATTGATTGATCAAAGGGTGGACGAACACACCGGCCAGCGCCGGATCACAGGTCGTGGTTGCCAGCGAGCTACTGCTGGAGGGCAGCAAGCTCACCGTGGTGATCACGGTGCTGTCACAACCAAGATAATTGGCCAGCACTGTGGTGAAAACACCCACTTGAGCCGGGTTACAACTGGTGCCTGTCAACAGTGTGGCGCTGCTCGGCAACAAGCTTACTGTGGTGACCACGATGCTATCACAGCCACCCACAGTGGTGAAATGCTTGGTGAATACCCCCGTCGCTGCCGGATCACAGGAAGCGGCGGTCAGGAAAGTGGTCGGCAAGGGCGCTAAACTAATTGTTGTGATCACCGTGCTGTCACAACCAAATTGGTTGGGCAATACGGATGTAAAAACCCCCACCTTGGCTGGATTACAAGTAGTGCCTGAAAGCATGGTCGTGTTGTTTGGCAGCAGACTCACGGTGGTAATGACCAGGCTATCACATCCATCAAAGGCCAACAAATTTTGATTGAAAACACCCACTGAAGCAGGATCACAGGTAGTAGCAGCTACCAGGGTCGTATCAGCTAAAGAGAAGACGACGGTTGTGACCACCAAGCTGTCGCAGCCATAAATGTTGCTGAGATTTTGGGTGAAAACGCCCACCTTGTTCATATCACAACTGTTGTCAAAAATCAAGGTAGTGTCGGTGGCTTGCAAAGTCGTCACGGTGATCACCACACTGTCGCAACCGTTTAATTGGGTCAAAATCTGTGTGTTGGAACCAGCCAAAGACGGATCGCAGGTGTTGAAATTTAACACCGTAGTGTCGATGGTCAATACCGTCACGGTTACGCTGTCTGAAACCAAAGCCGTGCAGGCCGTGGCAGAGTTGTCGCGGATGCTGGTTATTTTGTAAACCGTTGTTTGTGTTGGATTTACGCTCAGAATATGCCC
>CANJPT010000173.1 GCA_947476195.1 Lewinellaceae bacterium
GAGGGGAGTTTGTATTCATGGAGCATACGCTGCTTTGCTATTTTTGCTTAGAATTGGCAAAGATGCACAGAGTTGCTGGGAAAATTATTGTCTAAGACTTAGAAATAATAATTTGCACCAAGATTCAGGCCCAACAGATAATATTCCGGAAGTTGGTGACCGTACTTTATGATGAATTAAAACAAGCCTTGCGAACTTATTTTGACGCCAACGGCGGTGCACATCACCAATTCCATGGCAATCGGCCAAATCTATCTTTTGAATTCCCAATCTCGGTGGTTTCTAAAGATGAAGAAATTATCACAGTCGATTCAGATATTCAGTTGATGAGCATTCCTGCCGCTTGCGCCAGTGCTACATCTGGAAACCACGAACCCAGAGGAAATAGTCAACACGGACTTTCCTGTTTTGACATTGTGTTCCCGATCACGATAAAATTCCCGGATGGAACTACGGCAGAGGCGACTGCTCGCTTGGCACTTCGTCAATTGATACGTAACTGGAAAACAAACAACCCGGATGCTACCGAGCGTCCGCAAATAGTATTCCCGCTTACTGTAAAAATAGATGAGGACGGCTCCTTGGTCACGGTAAACAATCGCGAAGAACTGCGTCGACTGAAAGAAGGCTGCGAATAAAACATCCTACTACCTATTAAAAAAACGCGCCTCCCGGTTAAAAGACGGGGCGGCGCGTTTTTTTACCTTATCAAAGCATCCGCTCAAAAATGTGGAGCACCCCGCGTTCGATTTGCTCCATCCCGGCGTTGGCTTCAAATATTTCCAGCATATCAGCAAGGATCTTATCTTTATCAGCCTTGTTTTGACAATATTGTTCCCGATAAGCAAAAATAATATCTAAGGCATCTGCATCATCGCAAGCCATAAAAACTGATTTTATCCGAACATATTCCGCTGCTGTCAGCGTAGGTATAATGAGGTCTTCTTCTTCTCTCGAGAGGTATCCGTCGGTATTAGCGGCATAAAGCATGACAAAAGCGTGGAATTCGGCATAGGTCCAATTATCTGTTTGACTGAGCATGGCAGAAGTAACGATTAATGAATGTGCATGAATTTGAAGGCTAAAGTTATCAAAGTTTACAAAAAAAGTAGCCATAAACCCTTTTTTGCTTCCAAAAGTATCTGGCCAAATTTCAAAAAACCTGCACACTTCGTATTAAGCTAAGATCACCTTTCAAAACTACTTCGAATCCGTTGCTCCATTTACTTTCTGCCATCCAGACAAAAGTGAATGCTTATAGTTCTTTCGGGTCCAATAGTTACGATTAATCAATTTAAGCGCAGTTCATGTTTAAAATCAATGCTCGAAACTTAAAGCAATCCCGTATTTCTGGCTAATTATCGGATATTTGCCAGATGCCTTTCCCAATTCTTTTCTCTGACGAACACTTTGTTGCCATCAACAAGCCGCCAGGTATCCTCATGCACAGAACCCGTATCAGTGAGGATAATGTATTCGTTGTACAGCTCCTGCGCGACCAGATCGGGCAACGCGTATACCCTGTGCATCGGCTTGACCGGGCTACCTCAGGCGTTTTGATTTTTGGCAAAAACTCGGAAGCTTCCGGGTTGCTTGGCGAGCAGGTCATGGACAAAACTGTAGAGAAAAAATACCTGGCCATTGTGCGCGGCTGGACACCTGAAACAGGTACTGTTGACTACGCACTCGACGATCCGGATTCAGGCAAAGGCCCCCTCCAGGCTATCACCCATTTCGTGCGTCTCGGCACTTCCGAGATCGATCACCCCATTGGCCTGAGACATACCACTGCGCGTTTTTCACTCGTTGAAGCTCAGTTGGAAACGGGTCGCCGACATCAGATCCGCAAACATTTTGCTCACCTACGATATCCAGTCATTGGCGACAAACGTCACGGGGATGTAAAACACAATTCATACTTTCGCGATGTATTTGACTTGCACAGAATGTTCTTGCATAGCATGTTATTGTCGTTTCTACATCCTTATTCGAATGAAATAACCACCATTTCCGCCCCCGTGGATGAGGCTTTTGAAGGGACACTGCATTTACTGAACCTTCATGAATTTTGCCCGGATGTGGCGAAACGATGAACTTGTCCTGTTTAATTCACATTGACCTCATTAGGACCTAAACCGCCTTAAAAATGACCACATTATCCTATTCCCTCCGCGCCGGCAATCTCGCTGATTTAAAGATTAATACCGTCGAACTCGCCGCGCCAGCTGCCGGTGAAGTCCAAATAGCCGTGCGTGCCATCGGGCTAAACTTCGCTGATGTTTTTGCGATCTGGGGCTTGTACGGCGCCACACCAAAAGGTGAATTCACCCCTGGCCTGGAGTATTCCGGCATCATAGAAGCTGTTGGCAAGGGAATTACCCATCTCCACCCTGGAGACCGTATTATGGGCGTTACGCGGTTTGGCGCCTATACCACACACCTGAATATTGATGCCAGATATGCCATACCCATGCCTGAAGGCTGGGATTTTCAAACCGGAGCTGCTTATTTGGTGCAAACACTCACGGCCTACTATGGGATGGCTACGCTAGGCGCATTACAACCTGGCCAAACGGTGTTGATTCACAGTGCGGTTGGCGGCGTAGGTTTGCAGGCCTTGAAGATTGCAAAGTCATACAATTGTTTCACAATCGGCACTGTCGGCAGTGCAAAAAAGGTAGATTTTGCCTTGTCTGAAGGATACGACAGGGTAATCGTTCGGGACAAAAATTTTGAAGAAAAACTCAAAACTGCACTGGAAGGAAAGCAGCTTCATTTATTAATGGACAGTGTGGGCGGGACATTTTTCAGCATTCCGTTTGCTATGCTCGCACCAATGGGGCGCGCCGTGGTATTCGGCTCTGCCCGATATGCAACCGCCAGTGATCGTGCAAACAAACTGCACCTGCTCTGGCATTTCTTCACCCGCCCCAAAGTAGACCCGCAACGCATGGTGGAGACCAACCGGGCTGTATTAGGCTTCAACCTGATCTGGCTATATGAAAATGCAGCACTGCTCCGTAATCTTTTGGTCGAACTTGAGGCGATGCACCTTGTACCTCCACATGTAGGTCATGTTTTCCCATTTGAAAAACTACCGGATGCTGTACGGCTGTTTCAGACCGGAAAAACAATGGGAAAGGTAGTCGTGGAGGTGGGCATAGAGAAGTGACACTTTTTTAAAAAGTGTCACTTCTTCTTAAATGCCTTCACTCCTCCCCTAAAAACGGATATCTAAAATCCGTAGGCGGTACCATATTTTCCTTCAGTGTACGCGGCGAGAGCCATCGATAAAGATTAATCATCGAACCGGCTTTGTCATTTGTGCCAGAAGCCCTGCCACCACCAAAAGGTTGTTGACCCACTACAGCACCCGTAGGTTTGTCATTGATATAATAGTTGCCTGCAGCATGACGAAGTTTTTCGTTAGCCAGTGCAAGTGCAGCGCGGTCATTGGCAAAAATAGCACCTGTAAGTGCGTAGGGAGAAGTGGAATTCACCAAGTCAAGAGTCTTGGAGAACGCTTCGTCGTCATATACATAGATGGTCAGTACTGGACCAAAAATCTCGTCACACATAGTGACGTACATTGGGTCTGAAACCTCCAGAACCGTCGGCTCAATAAAATAGCCCTTAGATTTATCAAAATTACCACCAGCGATCACTTTAACTTTATCCGACTTCTTTGCTTCGACGATGTAGTTTGAAATTTTATCAAATGCCTTTTCATCAATTACAGCATTGACAAAATTACGAAAGTCCTCCGTGGTACCCATTGGCATACTTTTTAGATCATCCATAAGATGGTCCCGAACTTCTCCCCAAATGCTTTTAGGCACATAGGCCCTCGAGGCAGCAGAGCATTTTTGACCCTGATATTCAAATGAACCTCTGCCCAACGCAACGGCCACTGTTTTCGGGTCAGCAGAATTATGTACCATCACGAAATCCTTACCGCCCGTTTCACCCACGATGCGCGGATAAGAATGGTAATTGGAAATATTCTCTCCAATAGTTTTCCAGATCTGCTGGAAAACACCCGTGCTGCCTGTAAAGTGAATCCCCGCAAAACTGGGATGTTTCAACACGACTTCGCCCATGACAGGGCCGCTCACGTAAACCAGGTTGATCACTCCGGCAGGCAAACCTGCCTCTTCCAGGATCTCCATGATGATCGAGGCAGAATAGATCTGAGATTCTGCAGGTTTCCAGACAGCAACGTTACCTAACATGGCCGGCGCGGTAGGTAAATTACCCGCAATGGCTGTAAAATTGAATGGAGTGAGCGCAAACACAAAGCCTTCCAGTGGACGCCAGTCCGTACGATTCCAGACATTTCGGGTGCTGAGCGGTTGTTGTTTGTAGATCTCCTGCATGAAATACACATTGTATCTCCAGAAATCTGCCAATTCACAGATGCAATCTATCTCAGCCTGGTAGGCATTTTTACTTTGACAGAGCATGGTGGCAGCGCTCATCTTAGCGCGGTAAGGACCTGTAAGAAGATCTGCTGCGCGTAGAAAAATAGCAGCCCGCTCCTGCCAGGGCATGGCCTCCCAGGCTGGTTTAGCTGCGAGAGCAGCCTCAATAGCTGCCTGAACATGGCTTGCATTGCCTTTGGAATAAACGCCTAATACATGGTTATGCTCATGTGGTGGGTGCATGGCTTTTTTCTCTTCGGAAAAAACGTGTTTGCCACCAATGTACATAGGCACATCTTTCTGCTGGAATTTGGCCTCTGCAAGGGCTTTTTTTAGTGAGATTTTTTCAGGCGAACCAGGGGCATAGTTCCAAATCGGTTCGTTGATGGGCTGTGGGACGGTGAATATTGCGTCAGTCATGGTAATTGTTTATTTGTGGAAAGGGGGATTGGTGGTAAAGGTAATTGGGAGATTAAGGATTTGGCTGGCTTAACTCGTTGGTTTTTAGATTTTGAATCGACTAAAATATGCGCAAAGATAAAAATGGTGTTCAGCTAAAAGGCACTTTTTAATGCCTAAAGCTAAAAGTAGTATATCTGTATTTAAAAGTAATACTATTGCCAAAATTAGTCATTTCATAACTTTGTTTAATCTTTATCGCGCTTATAGGTCAGTTTATTAAACAATAATGATCCCTGTGGGTTTTAATTTCTTTTTAGCAAAACAACTATCCACACAAATTTTTTAACACACAACTATGAAGAAATTAATTTCAGGAATGTTTCTAGCGCTCAGCGCCAGCCTATTGTTCACTGCCTGCGGCGAAGGTGATGATGTAACTACGCCAAAGAACATCGTTCAAACGGCACAAGCCTCCAGCGATCTTTCCTCACTTGTAGCAGCCTTATCCCGCGCAGGTTTAGTAGATGCCTTGAATGCTGATGGCCCATTTACCGTGTTTGCTCCGACTAATGCTGCATTCAGCACATTCCTTTCTGCCAACGGTTTCGCAACTGTAGAAGATGTGCCAGTACCTGTATTGCAGCAAATCCTGCTCAACCACGTAGTAAGTGGTACAGTGCGAGCAGCCGATGTGCCAACAGAAGGTTATGTTAAAACACTCGCTACTTTTGGTACCACTTCCAGCAATCTCAGCATTCTGGCACAAAAAAGTGTTGGTGGCGCGGTCAGCATCAACAAAGACGTGAAAGTAGTTACTGCTGACATTTTTGCTTCAAACGGCGTAGTACACATTGTTGATAAAGTAATTGCATTGCCTTCAGTGGTAAACCATGCCCTCAATAATGCAAATTTCACCACTTTAGTAGCTGCACTTACTCGTCCAGGCATTGGAGTTGACTATGTGGCCATTCTTTCAGGAGCAGGTCCGTTTACGGTGTTTGCTCCAACAAATGCAGCATTTGCAGCCTTGCTGACCGAGTTGGGCTTAACCAGCCTGGATCAAGTAGACAACGCTACGTTGAATGCTGTGCTTCAGTATCATGTCGTAAATGGGGCCAATGTATTGGCTTCGTCCCTGACCAATGGCCAGGTCGTGACTACTTTTGGGAATAGCACCTTTACCATCAACCTCACCGGTGGGGCTAAAATTTTGGATGCTAAAGGCCGAACGACCAACATTATCATCACAGATGTGCAAGGTAGTAATGGAGTGGTACACGCAGTTGACAAAGTATTGCTTCCTTAATGTACGGAAGGGACTAATTCAAACAAATAAACACTAGCACTGGAACCGCCCGCAGAAATGTAGGCGGTTCTTTTTGCGTTGGGACGGATTGTAGAGAGCCGGGAGTTTTCAGATAACGCTCAAATCTTCACTAAACCCAAGGATACCCGGATCTCCTCCGGAACAAACGGCCCTGCATCCGCCCCCCCAATAATGATCTCACGCACGATGGTGCTACTAATATGGGAGTACTCCGGCTGAGCAATCAGAAACACCGTCTCAATGCCCCCGCCCACAATGTGATTTAGTTGAGAGATTGTTTTTTCGTAATCAAAATCCGAGGCATTTCGAAGACCACGCAGCAGAAAACGCGCACCAATGCGTTGGCAGTAATGAGCCGTGAGTTTTTCAAAACTATCTACGCGTACACGGGGCTCCTTTTCAAACACCTTGCGCAACCATTCCATACGTTGATCGTGTTGGAACAAGTACTTTTTTGTACTATTGATGCCTACCGCGACAATAATCTCGTCAAACAAAGGCAAGGCTCTTTGCACCAGATCCACATGGCCAATGGTGATCGGATCGAAGGAGCCTGGGAATACTGCAATTTTTTTGTCCATTTTACAAGCCGTAGCATCCTCGAAAGCGTATTTTTCCAAGGAAAGAAATTTTCATAGGGCGAAGGTGAGAAAA
>CANJPT010000174.1 GCA_947476195.1 Lewinellaceae bacterium
GCCATTAAGGTATGAATTGGGGAGGCAAATTTTTTCTTTATCAAGGCGTGAGAAGGGCGCAATGCGGGACATTTTAACCGACGAACAACGCAGAGAAAGGAAAAATCAGACCGCCATATTCACACCTTAATGGCCGGACGCGGCACTAGCGCGAGGTTGCTCCCGCCAAGAATCCGCCCAAATTCCAAGCCCAACGCACGCTGGCGCGTAAGCTTCAGCTTCGTGCCGAGTATTTCTGTCGGCTGTGCCGACAACAGCAAAACAGATTTTCTTGCCTTTCACGCTTGCATAACTGCTTATTTAGGCTTAACTTTGAAAGCCAAACAATCAATGAAATAAGCGTTAAATACAAAATCCGTGATCAACAGGGGTTACACTTTTTTACCTGTACCATTTGCGGCTGGCTAGATTTATTCAGTCGTACTGTTTTTAGAGAACTTATTTTGGATAGCTGGCGGTATTGCCAGGAACATAAAGGACTTCAGATATGGGGCTATGTGTTTATGACAAATCACATCCATTTTATAGCGAATGCAAAAGACCCGCGTAGGCTGGAGGATATTCTACGAGATTTTAAGACGCATACAGGCTTTGTTGCATGAATCCACCGAGGCGTGAGATTATGGGTCTTTTGTAAAATGAGTCGGCAGGTGTAATTTTGAGTTGCGAAACCTAAACACCACACCCACGCGACTCATGACAAAGATAGATTCAAATTTGCAATCGGCCAAACCCAAAGACCGTTATAAAATAACGAATTGGCGGGAGTACAATAATGGATTAAAGCGCCGAGGGAGCCTGACGATATGGATTGACAATGCGATATGGTAAAAGTGGTACCACCAAGGGCCGGACCGAAGAGGTGGTCAAAAGGTTTATTCGTCAGATTGTATAGTGCTTTTGTTGACTATAAAGGTGACATTTCGTTTGGCTTTTCGGCAATTAGAAGGTTTTGTGGAGTCTGTTTTTGCGCTGATGGGTGTTGATTTGCAAGTGCCCAGTTACACACAGATTTGTCGGAGGCAAGCGGGTTTGAAAGTGCCGTTAGGTGTGAGTGAAAGACTTAAAAAAGGAGAGGCCATTCATTTAGTCGTGGACTCAAGCGGCCTGAAAGTATATGGTAAATGCGAGTGGAAAATTCGTAAGCATGGCTGGAGCAAGCGCCGTACGTGGCGCAAAATCCACCTTGGAGTGGATGAAAATACTGGAGAGATCACCGCGCAGGTACTGACAGACAACAAGACGGACGATGCTGCAGTGCTGGTAGATTTAGTAGTTGATACGTTTAATGCGGGCATTGACATCAACAAAGTTGGGACAGACGGGGCCTACGATCATTATGACTGTTGGGACATGCTCATGGGGGTTGAAATCGACCCAATTATACCGCCTTGCGAAAATGCAGTGTTTCAATTGGACAAGGACGGACTGCTGACAGACCATCCAAGAAACCGTGCTTTAGAGATTATAGAAGAGGGCGGACAAGAGACCAATCGAAAAGGATGGAAAATCCAATCAGGATATCATC
The DNA here is from genome assembly GCA_947476195.1 of Lewinellaceae bacterium. Classification (GTDB taxonomy): domain Bacteria; phylum Bacteroidota; class Bacteroidia; order Chitinophagales; family Saprospiraceae; genus M3007. The sequence goes on from CANJPT010000174.1 coordinate 1,529, forward strand.
GCAGAAGCAAAAGTGAAAATGCTTTCTTTCGATGGAAGACAATCCTGGGAGAAAAAATGTATGCCCGAGAATTTGGAAACCAGAAAACCGAAGCCGGTATCAAAGCGGCAGTCTTGAACAAATTTATTCAAATCGCAGCTCCAATGTCGGTCAAAGTCGCCTGACCCCTAAACGGGAAAGGGATTGTTCGACTAAGTCGGGGATTCATGCAACAAAGCCCTTGTCATCCTGAGCATTTTATTTTGTCACTAATCTTCCCTTGTCATCCTGAGCATTTTATTTTGTCACTAATCTTCCCTTGTCATCCTGAGCGTAGCGAAGGACCCGGGGCGATAGCCCCAAAAATAATTTTGAAGTGTTTCCTCTTTTTTGGCCTTCGGCCTCGGGTTCTTCGCTACGCTCAGAATGACAAGGCACAATTAGTTACAAATAAGAGCACTCGAAATGTCAAAATATACTGAATCAAATAACAAAAAGTATTATTTTCCATCCAAATTCGGACGCCAGTAATCATCCCCAATACACCATATTGGCAAATTCCCTTTAGCAATTTCAAACGGGTCATTCAAAAAGCGCCAATCGGGGTTGAAAGTGGCAATGAGCTTTTCTTTTTTGGCTCTCAACCAGCCTTTTATTTCTTTTTCCCGTCCAATGGCTGCCTGGATGTACTGGTACCATTCATAATATACGAGGTTGTAACAGAAGTTTTTGCCGGCAAAGGATTTTCGTTCGCCCAAGTGGTCGTCAAGGTGTTCTTGAAGGCGCCTTTCCAGGTCATTGGTCACTCCCGTGTAAAGGACGGTCTTTTTTGGGTTTGTGGTGATGTAGAGATAGTAACTGTGTTGTTTCATTTGGTTTGGGTTTTTAGCAAATGGTTGTTGTTATCAGGTGCATTTCAAGTGCTTTTGAAAAATGTTAAAATCGTTGTTTGTCATCCTGAGCGTAGCGAAGGATGACAAGGGAAGGTTTGTGACAAAGAAAACCACTCGAGCAGTGATAAAATTATGCACTCGGGTTTACAAAGTTAAGCACTCCAAGGTATAAAATCAAGTGCTTACGCTACTTGATAAAGTGCTTGTTCCAATGCTTTAACGGCCTCCAGGTATTTGGCTTTCCCGCCAAACTGGGAGATGATTTCATACGCGGAGCCAAATTCGTCAAAGGGTTTGACCCGCAGCACTTCCATGCTTTCGATGTTGCTGATGCCTTCGTCGGCATATTTATCGAGCAGGGCTTCCAATACTTTTTGGGCTTGTTCGCCGTATCGGGTGAAGTAATTGCGTTTGCGAACCTGATTTGCGCGTTCCTTTCGACTCAAAGGAGGCTGATCGAAACCTACGTGGCAGATCAGGTCGAACAAATCTACTTCCCGATCCACGGCATCCAGCAATGCTTCTACCATCACGCCCTGGTCTTGCAGCTCTTTGATGATGGCCTCTTTTCGGTCTGCTTTGTTCCATTTTTGCAGAAAATCATTCAGGGAAGCGTATTGGCCTTTGATGATGTTTCTGGTGTGGTCGGTCAGGTTGGTGGTAATGGGTTTTCCTTGCTGGTCACAATATACCTCGCGCCTGAGTAAAACGGAGACATTGACTCCGTTTACGTAGATCTTTTCCCGACGATGCTCCGCCATACCCATACCTACTTTCTTCATTTCTTCAGGATAGCGGATCACTGGTGGCGCTAAAAGCTGCACCTCTTCTCCGGATACCTCATCCAATATTGTACTGGAATCTAATTCCTCCTCAGTTATTATTTGACCCAAATCGGTGTCCTCAGAAACGGGTTTGACCCGGATCGGGTCGCCGTCGAATGCTTTGTCTGCAAATAGATCCGTTACGTTGCGGAAGTCAAGAATGGTAAAATAGAGTTTGCCATATTCTTCATTGATACGGGTGCCACGTCCAATGACCTGTTTGAACTTGGTCATGGATTTAATCTCACTATCCAGCACAATCACTTTGCAGGTTTGTGCATCCACCCCGGTGGTCATCAATTCCGAGGTGGTGGCAATGACCGGGTATTTTTCTTCCGGAAGGATAAAGTTGTCCAACTCGCGCTTGCCTTCGTCGTTGTCGCCTGTGATCTGCATCACATATTTGTGGTTGATCGCCACTAAATCGGCATTGTGTCGGGCAATTGCTGTGCGCATACGTTCCGCGTGGTCAATATCGGAGCAAAAGACAATGGTTTTAGCAAAGCGATCGTACCCTTTTAGGAATTCAGTCAGCTTTCTGGCAACGGTGTCCGTCCGCTCATCAATGACCAAAGTCCGGTCGTAGTCTTTGCGGTTGTAAATGCGATCTTCTACCAAATTGCCATCCTTGTCTGTTTTGCCGCGTTCCGGGCGCCAGTTTTCAGCATCCACATTCAGCGTTATCTTAATAGTGCGGTAGGGTGCAAGAAAGCCATCATCAATGCCTTGTTTCAGAGAATAGGTATAGATCGGTTCGCCAAAATATTCGGCGTTGCTCACTTTTTCGGTTTCCCTGGGTGTTGCGTTAAGTCCGATGTGTGTGGCATTTTTGAAGTAGGTCAGGATATTACGCCAGGCGCTGTCATCCTTGGCGCTACCCCGGTGACATTCGTCTACCACGATCAGATCAAAAAAGTCGGGGCTGAAGTCTTTGTAAGCGTCCTCGATACCGGGTTCGTTGTTGCTGAGTCCCTGGTACAAACCCAAAAACACCTCAAATGCTTTATCAGAAGAATCAATGCCCCTTTTTCGGGTGCTGACCAATTGCTCTTTCTCGCCTATTTGAACAACCTTCTTTCGAATGATCGTCATTTTATCTTTGAAGTGCTTGAAGTCGTTGCGTCTTGTTTGGTCAATCAAGGAGGTTCGGTCGGCTAAAAACAGGATTCTTTTTTTTGCCTTCGCTTTCCACAAACGATGTACGATTTGGAAGGCCGTGAAGGTTTTCCCGGTTCCGGTAGCCATTACCAGCAGAATTCTGTTTTGGCCTTTTGCAATGGCTTCGACGGTTCTGTTGATGGCTATTTGCTGGTAGTATCGTGCTTTTTTCCCTGAACCGTCGAAGAAGTAGTCCTGCGAAGCAATCAGTTCCGCTTCAGGGGTCGTAATGCCCCGATGCTTTTTATATTTTTCCCATAACAGCTCAGGGGAAGGAAATTCTGATAGGGAAAGTTCGGTTTCAATATTGCCATCCGTGGCCGGTGCGGTCGTGGAACAAAAAGCCGTCGCCATTGCTGCTAAACACACAAGGGATATCGAGGATTTGCGCGTAGTTCAAGGCTTGTTGAATGCCGGAGCGGACAGAATGTTTGTTGTCCTTAGCCTCTATGATTGCAATGGGAATGTTTGGCTAATAGTAGAGGATATAATCGGCCCGTTTTTTCTCTCCTCTCGCGGTCAATTTACCACGAACATAGATTTTGCCATCGGTAAAAGAAACCTCCACCAGAAATTGAGTCAATCTATTCCAACCCGCTTGCTCTATGGCAGGGGTAATGTATTTGGTACAGATGTCCCGTTCGGAAAGGAGTTTTTTATCGAGCATTTTTACAGGGGAATAGATGCGCAATCCTTGGCTTTGATTGTGGAAGGATACCTCGTTTCTCCTGAATGACAAAAATCAGTTCGATATTTCTAATTTTTCCACTTATGGTATCTAAAATCCTGAAGCACAAATGCTTGCCACAAACAAAAAAAGGCCACCAAATGGTGACCTCTTAGTCGGGATGACAGGATTCGAACCTGCGACCACACGCCCCCCAGACGTGTATCATATTGAATCAACGTATTGATTATCAATCATTTGCCTCATTGACTGTTTTGATTTGCACGTAATTTGCAAAAAAACTGCCGATATGAATGAACTTTAGGTCATTCGTTGACCTACCCAAAGTTAATTAGTTTTTGGCAAAAAAATGACCCTCGATTAACGTTGAGATAATACGCTAAAGAAGAACCCGACTTTATTTACAGTTTAACCCAAATATAAGGGGGTGGGGTGGCTCTTTGATGGGGAGGGATCACCCCTCACCTTCTGGGTACCAACAGTATTTCCAGCACCATTTTGAGGCACCCTCTACATAACAATACTTCTACAATTTGCTTATATTATATGGAGAGTGCTTCACTCCCTCACCCAACAGTAGAGAACCTTGAGTACAACAGCCCCCATCACCTTCGAGCCAACAGTCAATATTTTCTACACTGTTCAGACGCATACTCTACACCTTATAATATAGGTATACACAGCGGAGAACCTTTGAGTAACATGGTGTTTATTCTTGAGGTCTGACCCCAGACTTTCAACACTGTTTGAGGTGTTCTTTTTACCCAAAGGTTGGACTAACCGGGAGTATATTGTTATGTAAAAATGGGTTTAGCCTGTACCCCTCACCAGTTCTGACAGTCCAATTTTGGAGTGTAACCCACTATGGTCTTGATTGTCCTTTCCATCACTGATTTGACGTACGCCTCTTCACCTTGGAGGGTGATGATGCTGTCATGCACAGTAAAAATTGGGAGGTCAGGTCGTTCTTCAGAAATGATCCGGCAGCATTGGTTCAGGACGATGTCTGCTTCAAAAACCTGTAATGCACAGGCGAGTGTCCGATATGTCCGGCTCTCAGAATCGCCATGCTTTATCAGGTTCATTATTTCAACCATGGTTGGAAACCTTTGCTTGTACACCTTATAAGCCCCACTGTGATTATTCGCACTCCCGAACAGTATCTTATAGGTTACATCCTTAGTAGCATCCCTTTTTGTCCCATACTTTTCGATGTCAAGACAGGGAGCAATGCAATCTCCAAAGTTCTCGTAAAAGATACCACTGGTTACCAAGTGTATGTATTCTTGTACATCAGGGGCATAAAACCGCTCGGTGATAAAATCTACTAACATAATGTCACCTACCCCCCTACCTCCTTCTACATACTCATACAGTATCTCCCTTACTGATACAGTATTACTTGTATTTATACCCATATAGGTACTATTAACCCCGTATGTGTAACTTTTTGACTTCAAATATGCCTCTAAATCCGGGTTAAAGTGGAATACGCTGTTGATTAATGTGCTGTTGTAGGTTAGAACCTTTGGGTTCAACAGTCCCAGCATCAGAAAAGGCTGTGAGTTCTTGATGTCAACAGAAACCAAACGCTTGCCTCCATAGGTAACAGTTGGTCTCAGTTCCTTCTTCAACCTCACTATTGGACTGTGAAACCTTCCTGTGGTGGTATCTGCACCAATGGTCTCAAATGAACC
>CANJPT010000175.1 GCA_947476195.1 Lewinellaceae bacterium
GCTGCGCCGCGATATCCTGAGTGATGAACGATACCAATATCTGTTTACGGTGGAGGCCGTTAATGAACTGGTGAATCAAGGAATATCGTTCCGGGAAGCCTATAAAACGATAGGTATGCAAATAGAATCCGGAAATTTTATTTGGGATGTCTCCAAAGGATTACACCATACCCATGAAGGGAGTATGGGAAATTTGTGCACAATGGAAATTCGGGAGGAAATGCAGCGCTTATTGCAGCTATCATAAAGGCCTGCTGATACCCTTGATTCAAGCCTTAAATCAAACTGTCAGAATCAGAATACCCCAGTTCGGATGCGGACTGCAAGGGCTTATTTCTAAGATGTTGTTTGATTAAAACAAAAAAAGCCTCACCGGCTTACGCCAGGAGGCTCTGAAAACAATAAACAGCAGGATAGTATCTTTGAGCTTGTTCTGGAATTGTATTTTGGCCTGTAACCAGCAAATTTTATTTCATCCAGCGTTATAATTATCGCCGGATCGCCCGCACAGGACTGCAAATTTAGCCTAGCTTGAAATAAAATATGCTCGTCTTGGGTTGAAAACCAATTCCTGAATAAGCGGTTAGTTCATAAGGTTAATGTGGTCAATGTGACCATGAATACCCCAAAAAATCGGAATACTGGTTGAGCTCTCTTAGCACATTGACCACATAAAATCAGACATTACTGATCTTCCGCACCACTTTATACAAGCGCGTAGTTTCATTCACGTCTTCTTCAAAAGGATCGTTGTCGAAGTAGTTGGCCGAGATCATTTTGATTCGAACGGTACGCCCACGGTTGTTCATGATTTTCTGGATGTATTTTACCCATACATTGCCGTTGGATCGAACCGCGTAGATCTCGTTGTCGCGCACATCATTGAGGTTTTCAATGGACTTACACACTACGATGTCCTGATTTCGGATCACGGGATCCATTGAATTACCTTCGATCTGGAAGGCCACAAGCCCCGTTCCGGCCACGCCTGGAATGGAGAAATAAGTACTGTCTTCCGAACCTTCCGAGCCAAGGGTTGCACCAGCGAAGGCCCTGACATTCGTGAATAGAATATTTCCACCGCCACCGCTCGTCATGCGCTCACCAGCCAAGGCATCGCCTGGGGCATCGAAACCAAACGGATTGCCGATTCCATGGAGCAACCAAGCTTCATTGATGTCAAAAGCGCGACAAAATGAAGAGGCCTGTCCGTAGTCGATCACCCGCTTACTATCGGGATTGAGAAAAGCGCGAATGATATGGCCATATGCTTTGTTGCCAAGCACACTATCCGCTACGTCGCCGACACCTTTGCCGCCACGATCGTTTTTGACGATTGCGCCACGGTCTTCAAGGAGTTTAAAGGCCTGGATAAAACGTTTATTAAGGTCTATCCTGTCTTCCTTTATCATGGGATGGAAGGTTTAAAGGTGAAATGTTTATTTTGGATTTTAGACGTTGGACACTTGGATATTGCACTTGTAATGCGCTATAAAAACTTGAATTCTTAACTCAAGCATCCAACGTTCAACATCCCAAAGTCTAAGATCCTTTCCTGATTTCGTGCTGCAAATTTCAAACAAAGAGTTTATAAAAACAAAAAATGTCAAAGATATTTTTCAGAAAAGCAACACTTTTTTTTGAAAGCACTGTTTTTTCATTTGAAAATCAGATATTTGCACAGTTTTTTAGGCTAAAAATAATTTCAAACAAATGAGTGAGCGCCATGAATAGGGCAAATTTATTCGACATTTGTTTAGAAATCATAAATAACTCGTTGCTGAAATTTTAGAAAATTTCATTTTTTTCCAAGCGTAAGGGCCGACTTCGTCGTACTTTTGACCACAATTTATGGGAATTATAATTTCACTCCTCAACCACAAAGGCGGGGTCGGTAAGACCACCAGTGCTGTAAACATTGGTGCCGCCATGGTAGAATTGGGCAAGCGTGTGCTGCTCATTGACCTCGATCCTCAAGCCAATCTGTCTATCTCACTGGGTGTTCCACGCCAGAAATCCACAATTTATGAAGCAATGCGCGGGGAAGGCGAATTAGTGCCTTATACGCACAAACCTGGCTTGGATGTAATTACTTCCTCTCTTGACCTTTCAGGAGCAGAGATGGAGCTCATCAACGAGGCTGGTCGTGAGTACATTTTACGCGAATTATTGACGCAGGTAAGCGATGATTATGATTTCGTACTGATCGATTGCCCACCTTCTTTAGGTCTTTTGACCTTGAATGCTATGACGAGCAGTCGATACGTATTGATCCCGCTACAAACTGAATTCCTCGCTGTTCAGGGACTTGCAAAGATCAAGCAAGTGATCGACAAGGTTAAAATGCGCCTCAATACGCAGCTCGAAATGGGTGGTGTAATCGCGACGATGTACGATAGCCGACGAGTCTTGAACCGTGATGTAGTCGAGACGATCCACAAGTATTTTGGTGAAAAAGTGTTTAATACCTATATACGTGATAATGTGGCCCTTGCGGAAGCCCCGGCTCAACGGAAAGACATTTTTGATTACAGCCCTAAAAGCCCCGGGGCAATAGATTACATCGATTTAACGAAAGAGATCCTGAGCAGATTGGGCGGAAATTAAGCCAAACGAAAAAAGCCACTATCATGAGTAAAAAAAGATTTTCGAAGGGTTTGGATGAACTTTTTCGTATCGGCCAAGAGAGCCATAGCGAAACGTTAGGCCAGGCTGTGGTGCTGACTGCGCCCTCGGTGATGAGAAATAGAAAGGTGCTCGGGCACAAATCATTCATGACTGGCTTGGATACGCTGATACAGGAAGCAATGGATGAAAGTATTGAGCGATACGAATCAAGCCAACCTGATTCAGCTCCTGCCAGCTCAAAAACAAAGGCTACCATTTCAAATACGCTTCGTGCGCCTGCACGGAACGGTTTAGATATGCTTATCCGCCAAACAATTGATGTACAGGAATTTGCGATGGATGAATCCACAGGTAAAAGACGACTCACCGTAGCCGTAGATCGTCCAAAATTGGAAAAGCTAAAGGCCATTGCCAAACTGGAAAATGCATTCCTAAAAGACTTGCTTATCTCCCTGATTGACGAATATATAGACGAATATACCCACCGAAATAACATTGATCTGAAATCTTAGAGCCTGGCTTTGGATTGATTTTGAGCCGAAAGCAAGCAAATCAAAATTGTAAAAAATGGGTAAACTACGGTCTCATGTGGAGACTTTTTGGAGTGGTCATTTCCATAATCTGCATCGGTAAGAGCACTTTAAATAAATCGGTTACCATTATCTTTGCTTAAAACTCTAGTAAATGGCAAAGATGAAGAAAGGATAGAAACGGTATTGAGACTTCATAATACAAGGTAACTCCATCAAATAAATATCAGATTTGCTCGACTTCTCGATTGAGGAAGTCTCTCAAATCATTGAAAATCATGTAAATAAATAGGTTCGTTACTGCCCATGATTCCTAAACGTTGCACTGGCCAAAGTTGACGTTGTCTGCGGGCGATCTTGCAAAAATAGTAACGCTGGATGAAATACAACTTGCCAGTTGTAGGCTAAAATCTGATACCCGGACAAGCTTTTAATACACAAGGGCAATTCCCCTATCGGATATTGTCCATTTCTCAGGCCAACTCAGCAGTTTCCTTCTTCCAATACCGTCTGTAAAGCCCTTTTACCATCACCAGGGCAATCAATGGTAAGGCTGGTGTAGGCATTTCCTGCGGTATCCATTTCCAGAATATTAACAACAGCACCGCTGTTAAGGCGGCGGCTGTAAAGTAGTACCCGGTAGGGCCGGAACGTCGTGTGCGCCAAAAGAATAGCAGGTGGGTGGGCCAGGCCCAAAGAATATTTAGGTTGACCTTGGTTGCTGAGTGGTCTGTCGCAAACCAGAGTAGGCCAATAACGAGACCAGCTAAGCCAAGCATAAACCAAAACAAGATGTCGAAGATACGTTCTGTGCGCGGATTGGCCATGCTGAGTAACCCGATGATCGCCACAAAGGTCATTATCCAAAAAGGGCGCTCCAAGGGGCTGGGGGTGAAAGGCTCCTTGTTCAGGAGTACTTCGGGTATGTTTCGCTCGCTTTTGACTAATGGGATGCCATCGCCTGTTTTTGCTTTTGCAAAAAAATCGTGTACATAATCAGGCAGAAACATAAAATCACTCGGCTTCGCGATGCGATCTGCAGGAAGCCCAAGCACGAGATCAATGCCAAAATCAAGCCAGGGCTTATCTTCAATATAGGGTTGAAGTAGTTGCCGCATGGTTGCCTTTTTGGGCAGGGTAGATGAATCGAACTGGAGTTGGTAGGTAAAGGTCTCCTGCAGAATGTCACGGATCCTTGTCGCGCAGTTGTCGTAGAAAAAATCGTACTTGTAGTAGCGGTTCTCCTCCTTATTGTTTTCTTGTAAAAGGTCAAATATGCGCTGTTTTTGTGCCTGATTCATGTTTAATAGCTGTTCCTGCATCGGGCGGTGGTCATGCAGATTTCCATATTCAAAACTGCGGTAACTCTCTACATCAAGGTTGTAAAGTAGTTTGCCCCGACAAAATTTGAGGAGAAAATTCGGTTGATCAAAATCAAATGTTCCGTAATTGTAGCAGCGATCAAATCGGTTTATCGGGTCTTTTACCCTTAAAGCACTGTGGCCGAAGGTACTATATACGAACTCGCCTGGTACAACGGTCATCAGACTAATGCTTGCAGAATCGGATAAGGTTTGGCTGGTACCTGCAAAAGAGCAAACGACGCAGAAAAGGCAGAAGAGGTATCTCATGTAGAATGATTTTGTAAGCACTTGTTCGGGAATTGGTTTTGAGCCGAAAGCATTCAAGTTATATTTCAGGCAAGGCAAGATTTGCAGTCGTATGTGGGTGATCCGGTAATAAAATTTAATGCTGAATGAAATAAAATTTGCTGGTTGCCATCCAAAATTTAATTCCCGAACAAGATCCAACTACGGAGGTTTTGGCTAAAGCATCCCATGAATAATCGACCAGACCCAAAGCAATATCAGTGCCGTTAATTTCCATACCAGCCAAATTAACACCACAAAAAGCACAAAAAATACGATACCCAGGAAAGCCATCGAGCGCGTAGCATTGGGCTTTACCTTACCGTCAGCATAGTATTTTTTCAACAGTGTTACGTTGCGTTTGTTGGCTTTGAACCCAAAGTCAAACAAATCGCCAAACAAGGGGACGGTGCCAGCAATCGCGTCAAGGATGTAATTGAACAACATCCGGGCCATAAGCAGCGGGCTCGCGCCTTTTTTTACCATGATGCGCATCAGAAAGCCGGAGGCTATAAAGCCAGCCATATCACCCATGTACGGAATAAGGCCAATTATTCCATCTAGACCAAAGCGTAGGTTGCTGCCTGGGATTCTAAACTGATTGTCCATCAGTTTAGAAAGCGCCTCGAGCCGGGCGAGTTCAGGGTCTAGATTGAAACTGTTGTCTGTGACTTGTTCGTTCATTTTATGTACAGGACTTCTGACTACTGGACTTTTAGTAACTGTCCAATTTGAATGTCACTGTTTGGCAGGTTATTGAGCTGTTTGAGGCGATCGACCGTGAGCCCGAAATCTCGTGAAAGTTTATATAAGGTATCGCCCTTTACTACCCGGTGGTAGCCTTTTGGGGCAGGCTGATTAAGGTATGAAGGTTCATCGGGAGTAGGCTTGGCAGGCTTTGTGTTAGGGATGGTGTCATCATCATACAGATGTCCTGTACTGGTTGCGGGTGGTTTTTGGTCAGGCTTTGTGGATTCAAGTTCAGGTTTTCTATTTCCGGTTTGTGGAACGCCTGGTTCAATTTCAAAATCTAATTCCCCATCCTCCACGATCGGACTGTTGCCTGGTTTGGGCTTAGTGCTCGGGAGCGTGGAATAGTTGTCGTCTTCTTTGATTTTAACAGCTCGCTTGTTTTTACCACGGATAGATACGACTTCATTGGTTTGTGGCTCCTGCCCATGGCGTAAACCGTTCATTGCCAAAAGTTTTTCAAGTTGAATGCCATATACTTGTGCAATATCAAACATCGTCTGGCCTTCCCGTACTGTATGTTCGATAGAGCGGCCATGCCATTTATCTCCTTTGGACTGAATGAAGATACGGGTGTTTGGTTTGAGTTTTACGCCCGGTGGGTAACCGCGATCGTTGTATTCCACTACTTTTTGGGTATTCAGGCGGAATGCGCGAGCTACATCTTCCAGGGTTTCGCCTTCCCGGGAGGCTACCACCTTTGTATCATTGACACGCCCAATCCGGCCGGTAGCTTCCGCTTTTTGGCCAGGGGCATTAGGACCTATGGGTATGGCTGGGTTACCATATCCGCCGCCTTGTGTTGGAAAGGTGCTTGGTCTTGCCCCGGGTGTATCATATTCATAAAGTTTGTAACGCTCGATCAGGCTAATAAGTCTATCGGCATATTCCGGGGAGGTAGCATAACCAGCGGATTGAAGGCCGTGCGCCCAGGCTTTGTAATCGGTACGGTCAAGGTTAAAAAGGAAGCCATAGCGCGTTGATTTGCGCGGATCACTAAGGAATTGACCATAATCAATAAAAC
>CANJPT010000176.1 GCA_947476195.1 Lewinellaceae bacterium
GCGACCTGGATCTCTTTTTGGGTGAATGAATTGCCGGCAGGTAAGCCGTTGTCTTATGTCCAGATCACGGATTTACAGGGCAAGTTGATTCAGAACATTCCGGTTTCATTGCAGCAGGGCATGAATGAGATACTGTATACCCACGGTTATGGGGTGCATGGGACTTTCGCTTATACCCTGATGGTGGGCGGGAAAACGGTAGAGACCCGGCAGATGATTTTTGCTAATTAGGGTCAAAGCCAACCATTTTGTTCGCATTGTCGTCTTTCTAGATAAATTTTGTACCGTCCAAGGTCTTATAACCCCGCGAAACTGCTCCTGAAACAATAAACACATAAGGCACATAAGGACACATAAGTCCACTAATTAACCTTATGTGTCCTTATGTGCCTTATGTGTTTGATAAACTCAACGACTATGCGCCAATTACTACTCACACTCATTTGCTTCTGGTTTACCAGCCTCCCCGCTCAAACGCCCAATTTCGTTCATTACACTTCTACCAGAACGGTCAACGATATAGTTTCGGACGGACAGTATGTTTGGGCAGCCACCAATGGAGGAGTTGTCCGCTATGACCTGCTTACCGAGCAAATTACTTACTACCACCGTGGGAATTCGGGAATTCCGATCAATGAGGTACTTTCGATCGCTATCGATGCCCAGGGTACTCGTTGGCTGGGCACCAGAGTCGGATTGGTGCGTTGGCAAGGCGACGATTTTACCTTATTGAACCCAATTGGGGTTAACGGGACCCCCCAAAGGTTAGTCATCCTTCATCTAAGGGTGGATGCTTTAGGCGTGGTTTGGATGCACACTACGGGTATTGGTTCTGATTTAAAAAGTTTTGACGGGCAGGCTTGGAAGGTGTACGATGACGATGCACTTTTTAATAACTTAAATAAGCTCGATGCTTCACCTGTTCGGCCCGGTGTCTGGATAGAAGGTGATGAAGCTGCTTTTTATTTTTTCGATGGAATAACTGCTGTGGAGCATCCATTGCCTCCAAGCCTGGGAAACCCACCATCGTTTATCAATGATTGGGATCTGGATTCTGATGGTAAGATTTGGTTTATAATTGGAAAGCAGTTAGGCGTTTCGAATGGTGGGTCATGGGAATTAGAGGAATTGAGTCTTTGGCCCAATGCAATTGCATTATCACCAAACGGTATACTGTGGGTTTTTGATGAGTTTGAAGGCGTTTTTATAAGACATCCTGATGGAGTATGGGAGCAAATTTCGAACCAGCATAATTTTTTCAATGGATTTGATTTGCAATTGGTTGCCAACGATCAAGGAGATTTATGGATGGGAACCGAAGAGGATGGATTACAGCACTTAAAAAATGGACTATTTTCTCCTCTAAAGACTTCAGGAACTGATATTCTGGAAAATGCAATAGTTGAGTTACAAATATCAGGAACACAAACTATTTGGGCCATTTTGGGAGAGGACGAAAGTCTTGCCAGGTTTCAAAATGGCCAATGGGAATGGGTGAGCGAAACCACTTCAAATGCCCCGGCGTATTATTGTAAGAGTATGGCTAAAGATGGCCTTGATCGCTTGTGGGTGGTTTCCTATGGTCAGATTTATCTTTACGATGAACAATGGAAGTCAATTCCTGTACCTGCTGAATTTCCGTGGGATCATGTCTATTCTGTTTCCGCAGGTCAGACAGCAAACCAGGTTTGGATTGGTGGGTACGGAAAGGTCGGCAGATACAATGGAACGGATTTTCAAATTTATGATGCCCCAGATCCGAACATGGCTATGGGGGATTTGACGGTAGACCAGCAAGGCAATATTTGGATCCCTTTTTATACAGGGGAAGGAGACAGAGTTGCTCGATTTGATGGACAAAACTGGGTGATGTTCTCTACAGAGGATTTAAACATTGACGAATCTGCGGATTTTGTTCGTGAAATCACTGTTGCACCCAACGGAGATGTGTGGGTGATCACGCCCAATGAAATTACCACTTTTAATGGCCTGAATTGGGTAAAACTCCCGCTTGAAGGTTATACTTATGGCGGATTTAACACCATCGCTTTCGATGGTAATGAAAAGGTTTGGATAGGCTGCTTCGGTACAGCCTGTTTTTCAGTGGATGTCAACATGTCTTTAATAAAAATCGAAGACAACAACTTCTATTTTTATCCATACCAAACCACCCCGCTGCCTTACCCTAATATAACAGCATTGGCTGTAGATGCCCACCACAACCTCTGGATTGGTGGAGAAGAGGGTGGCATCGCCGTTTTTAATGAAAATGGGGTGACGCTCGGTATAAATGATTTGCCTTCGACCAATAGTTATAGCATTCTACCCGCAACAGTATTCCCGAACCCAACTTCAAATACTTCGGTGGTGGAATACACACTTGATACAGATTCGGATGTATTACTCGAATTGCGTTCTATCACTGGGCAATTGCTCCAAAGTAAAAGGATCATAAACCAGCCATCTGGAAAGCACCAATGGCCATTGACCCTGAATTCTCTTGCCCAAGGCACTTATTGCTGGCGCGTCTTAGGTGAAAAATCAGTGGCAAATGGAACCATTATGATCAAAGGATACTAACAACCCCAAAATCACCCACCTTGCAGCCAACCGTCTTCTTAATCACGCCACCCTTTACCCAGTTAAATACGCCGTACCCCGCTACGGCCTATTTAAAGGGTTTTCTAAATACCAAACAGATCGCTGCACGGCAGGCGGATCTTGGGATTGAGGTCATTTTGGCGTTGTTTTCCAAGTCCGGGCTTTCCCAATTGTTTACACATATTGACCATCTGGATAGCAGTGCTTTTTCAGAAAATGCGCAAAGGATCATCGCGTTGCAAGATTACTACATCCAACGCATTGACCCGGTAATCCTGTTCCTGCAAGGTAAAAACCCAACCCTCTCACACCTGATCTGTCAGGATGGATTTTTGCCCGAGGCCGCGCGTTTTGATCAATTGGACGACCTCGACTGGGCCTTTGGTTCCATGGGCACCCAGGATAAAGCCAAACACCTGGCCACGCTCTATCTCGAAGACCTTTCAGATCTGATCAAAGAATGTGTGGATTCTCATTTTGGGTTTAGTCGCTACGCCGAACGTCTGGGCCGTTCTGCCAATCAGTTTGACGAATTGTACGAGGCCCTTCAAGCGGAGTATTCTTACATAGATCAGTTGCTGCTGGATATTCTAGCCCAGCGGATGGCTGAAATACAGCCCGATCTGGTCTTGATTTCAGTGCCCTTTCCGGGCAATTTATACGCCGCCTTTCGTTGTGGTCAATGGATTAAAAAGCACTGCCCCGGCGTAAAAATTGCCATGGGTGGCGGTTTTGCCAATACAGAATTACGCTCCCTTTCTGATGCCAGGGTGTTTGAGTTTTTTGATTTTATCACCCTCGATGATGGCGAAGCGCCTGTAGAACATCTGATTGAACATGTAGCGGGTAAGCGCCCCCTTGAATTATTGAAACGGGCCTTTGCCTTGGTCAACGGCAAGGTGGAATATTTTAATCTTAGTCTGAGTAAAGATTACAAACAAGCGGATACCGGTACCCCTGACTACAGCGACCTTTTGCTGAATGAGTATATTTCAGTGTTGGAAATCGTGAATCCCATGCACCGGATGTGGAGCGACGGGCGCTGGAACAAACTCACCATGGCGCATGGGTGTTACTGGGGAAAATGTACGTTTTGTGATATTTCACTCGATTATATCAAAGTCTACGAACCTCTGACGGCGCAATTACTTTGTGACCGGATGGAGGAAATGATTGAAAAAACCGGCCAAAACGGGTTCCATTTTGTGGATGAAGCCGCTCCGCCCGCGCTGATGCGTGCGCTGGCCCTGGAGATCATCCGGCGTAAAATGGTGGTATCCTGGTGGACCAACATTCGGTTTGAAAAAAGTTTTAGCCGGGACCTTTGTGTGTTGTTGCAGGCTTCCGGGTGTATCGCCATATCCGGAGGGCTGGAGGTGGCATCGGATCGTTTGCTCGAACTGATCCAGAAAGGCGTTACCGTGGCACAGGTCGCACAGGTGACCCGCAATTTTACGGAGGCCGGGATCATGGTGCACGCCTATCTGATGTATGGTTTTCCGACCCAAACGGCCCAGGAAACGATCGATTCGCTGGAAATGGTGCGGCAAATGTTTGAAGCCGGAATTCTCCAATCCGGGTTTTGGCATCAGTTTGCCATGACCGCACACAGTCCGGTGGGCCTACATCCGGAGCAGTTTGGGGTAAAAAGAGAAACGGAACAGGTGGGTAGTTTTGCCAACAACGACCTCGTCCATATTGACCCTTCCGGAACGGACCATGAAGCTTTCAGTTATGGACTAAAAAAGTCCTTGCTCAATTTTATGCATGGCATTGGTCTGGATTTTCCTTTGCAGGATTGGTTTGAGCATAAGACGCCACGCACCAGCATTCCCAAAAAATTTATAGCCCAGGCATTGGAGGAGGATCAGGTGTTTTCGATCAAGCCAAGTGCAAAATTGGTTTGGTTGGGTACTTTGCCCAAATGGAGTGCTTATACCAAAACTAAAAAAGACAAGAAATGGGAGATGCTTACCCTTATGTTCCAGGACAAAAAAGAAACTTTTAGCATCAATCTGGATCGGGCGGAAGGGGAATGGGTCTCGGCAATGCTGCAAAAGATTTCGGTCGCTAACTCGGAAGTACTCACTTTTCAGGAGGTGAAATTGGACTACGAAATTAGTGGACTGGAAGATTTTGAGCTCTTTTGGTATAGTAAGCCGGTTCGGACACTGGGAGGTTTTGGGTTGTTGGTGTTGTAAAAGGCGAAATTTTCATCCTGCTAATCTTTTCAATAACATACTGATAGAAAATTCAAGAATACAGGGCTAAGTACACCCAAAAGCAAATATTCGTCCTTTAAACTTTTATGACCATGCGTAACACTGCTTTATTTCCAAAGACACTTCAACTCTTATCCCTGCTGCTAGTGGCCTTGTTTCTACCCAATTCCTGCAAAAACGAAGCACCCAAAATTACCAACGCACCAACCACCGACATCCTGGATCGGAAATGGTGGAAAGAAGCCGTCGTATACCAGATCTACCCCCGAAGTTTTAAAGATTCGAATGGTGATGGGGTAGGAGATCTAAACGGCATTACCTCCAAACTTGACTACGTCAAAAGCCTGGGAGTAGATATCATCTGGCTCAATCCAATCTATGGCTCGCCTAATGATGACAATGGATACGATATCTCTGATTATCAGTCCATCATGAAGGAATTTGGTACCATGGAGGACTTCAATGCCCTGCTGAAGGGCATGCACGACCGGGGGCTAAAAGTCGTCATGGATCTGGTGGTGAACCATTGCAGTGATGAACACGAATGGTTCAAACAAGCTCGCAGCAACCGGGACAACCCTTATCGCGATTATTTCCACTGGTGGCCGGCTGAGAAAGGAAAGCCAAACCCCCGGTACAGTTTTTTCGATGTCAACAACGATGCATGGGAATACGATAAAAAGACCAACGCCTACTATCTCCATTATTTTTCGGACAAGCAGCCCGACCTGAATTGGGAGAATCCCAAAGTGCGGGAAGAGATCTTTAGCATGATGCGGTTTTGGTTTGACAAAGGCGTAGATGGTTTTCGAATGGACGTGATCCCGTTCATCTCTAAAGACACGACTTACCCTCCCCTCCCTGCTGAATACAAGGGTAATATGGTAAAATACTACGCGAATGGTCCACATGTGCATGAATACCTGCAAGCTATGAACAAGGAGGTATTAAGCAAATATGACATCTTGACGGTTGCAGAGGGTATTGGTACAACGACTGACGATATTCTCAATTTTGCAGATCCCGACCGAAACGAATTGAATATGGCTTATCATTTTGAAGGTGTGGGTTATGGTTATGTGCCGGGTAAGTTCAAAACACCCGAACCCGACGGATACAAACTGGTTGGATTCAAGGAGATCTATAGTCGGTGGGATGCAGCATTTGCTGAAAAAGGCTGGGGAACCATTTACCTTGGGAATCACGATCAGCCGCGCATGGTAACCCGTTGGGGCAATGACAGTCCGGAATGGCGTGAACTATCTTCCAAGATGCTGACCACCTTTTTGATGACCATGCGCGCCACGCCTTATTACTATTACGGCGACGAATTGGGCATGAACAACATCAAATTCGACCGTATCGAGGATTACCGGGACATCGAGACGCTCAATGTGTACAAGAAGATCCAACAGGAAGGCGGCGACCTAAAGGCTTTTATTGAAAGCCAGAAAAATGGAGGCGCGCGCGACAATGGACGTACTCCGTTCCAGTGGGATGCTACAGCTCAGGCTGGATTCACAACAGGTACTCCCTGGCTGAAGGTCAACCCAAACTACGTCACCTTGAATGAAGCAGCCCAGGATAAAGATCCTAATTCAGTCTTAAATTATTTCCGTAACATCGTCAAACTGAGAAAAAGCGAACCAGTACTGATCTATGGAAAGTATACCCTTCTGGACAAAGAAAACCCGGATGTGTACGCGTATATCCGCGAGTTGA
>CANJPT010000177.1 GCA_947476195.1 Lewinellaceae bacterium
GAATTGTAAGCCCGCAAGTCATCCAGAGCTTTCTCCGTGATCGCTATTTCTCGTTGAGATTCGAGCCACCATTCGGCAGCACGAATGTCTGCCATCTCATTATCGGTGTCAAAAGCAGCCAGTGTAGAATTATTACCTCGGATCGCTTTCGCCTCTGCCAAAGTAGCTTGGCGTGCCTCATTTTTCAAAGTAGACAAATCAGCGCATTCGTAGGCTGGCATCGCTCCGTTTCCAGCTCTT
This sequence comes from Lewinellaceae bacterium, assembly GCA_947476195.1. GTDB lineage: Bacteria > Bacteroidota > Bacteroidia > Chitinophagales > Saprospiraceae > M3007. The sequence continues at coordinate 241 of CANJPT010000177.1, forward strand.
TGGTGTAGTTCAATATTTTCCATTCTTGATAAGTTTAAAAAGTTTTGTGCTGTTTCAATTCCATCAAAAATTTGATCCCGCTGGGTAGTACCCTCGGCTATCTTAACCCATGTTTGAGGGTTGGCGGCATAAGTTACCGCTGATATGTCAAGCACCTGGTTTACGGAAACAATCGTCCGGATAACCTCACCATTCGTCCCGGTAGTCCACTCGCTACCCCCAGGATTGCAAGAAAACCCCCATGACATTTGGGTGAGATCGCCCCTCTGGATGAGGTTGGCAGTTTCTTTACCCAAAGCTGTGTTTGGTAACCTACACCGAAAGTGTAGACCAATTCGATCAACGGTTAACTTTAGCGATCCCGATTTTGTCCGACCAAGTAGGCATGTGGCCACATGATCCCGCAAAAAACGTACATCGGTCATGTCAACACCGCTCTGAAAAGCCCTGGGTGAGATAATTTCAATATAATCATTACCCATGGGATATTGTACCCCAAATAGGAGGGCGTAGCCATCAACGTAGATACTCGGTTTGTTTTCTTTTTTCATTCGGATAAAGTATTTGATGCGCTTGTTATGGCCGCTTGCCATGTTCGGGCGATTGTCTCGGATAAATATTTACCGTTTTGATAGGTCACAATATCAAAGGCGTTAGTCCAATTCTGACCAATAAAAGCTACCCGATCTCCATGTGGCCAAGTCCATCCTTTTTGCCAATATTGGAATGTGGCCAAGTCCTTTTTAGCTGCCCGAATTTCAGAAACTGGTTTGCGAAGAGAATATGCCCCCCCACCAGGTATTTTTATTGTGGTGCTAAAGTGATGGCTAAGATCCGTTTCGTTCACTTTTTCAATGACGGTTGGTAAATCTTTTTGGTCCATCGCCTTGGCGGCTTGTTCAAAGCTCCACATCCGAAAAGAGTACCAAGCTACTTCCGCCAGGTCATCAGATAGAACCTCACCTGGCCCTGTGAACGTCTTTAATACTTTGCCGTTTTTGTCGCAAATTAGGGCAAGAAATTGGTAGTCGGTCAAAGGTTGCGGATCTGATACCGGAAGTAGGCCGCCATAAAAACCGACCACATAAGTAACATAAACTACTCCGTTAAATTCCTTCCAAGATTTGCCGCCCCGGGTAAATTGTAGTTTATCTGGTGCTTTGCAGCCTGGTCGGCATTGAACGGTAATCTCTGATAAATCTGGGAAGCCCTCGCCCGTTAGACGGGGATAGATCCCAATTTTAAAGCTACTTCCAGAACTTTCGTAAGAAATTACGTCCTCATTCGGTGCGCCAGACATAGAGGTGAATGGAGTGAATTTAGAAAATCTTTGTTGTCTCATTTTTGATTTTTATTTAAAGTGAACTTTGCTTTGCTTTTGGAAGCGATCCCGATTTTATAACGTCCAAAATTGAAAATGACTTCTCCCGCTGGCTTGATAAGGCTGTTTTTATACCAAGTCTCGACCTTCCAATGGCAGAAATACCTATCTGGGCTGCGATTGCCGTGGCGTTTTTTAATGCGCTTTCGGCTGCTTTTCGGTTTGCGCTGGTGGTGCTAATACCATTGTCAAGCGTAATGATTGCGCCTTTCGCCTGGACGACTTCCATTTGTAGAATGTACATTGCCAGCTCGGAAGCATAGAGCGTAAGCAAACGGACATCTGTTTGCTTCAGAATGCCTTGTGAGACGAGCTCAAATCCTTCAGACAGGTATATCGCCTCGGCTGTATTATTTAGCTTCCAAGGTGGCTCTGGAAGGCTTGTTAAGGCCAAGCCCACTTGTGTAACACCGTGTCGGGATAATTTAAACGTCCCTGACTTTTGGTGTTCCTCAATCGTTTTTTTGTGGCTCATTTTAAAAAGTATTTAATAGGTTGATTTTTGGTTTAGGGAGGGATAGCCCCACATTCAAACACCGCACCTTCCCTTGCTGTCGGCCAGCTGCGATGTGCAGAATGAAACAAATAGAGACTTAACCCCCTATACCCTCCGTTTCGTTTTTCAAGGAACCCCACCCACATCCGCCGTGGGTGGGGTTCAAAATTTTAATTACACCTTTGAAAATCGCAAGCACTTCTTTCGAGCTTCTGCCATTTGTTTGGCCGCATCTTCAAAACAAGCATAATGTTCCGACAAATTCCCTAAATAGGTTTTTTCTAACTCGTTGAATTGAAACCCGTTTAAAATTTGCCCCTTTGCCCAATCTTCGTGCCATTGCGCTCTTTTCGAATTTCTTAAAAAACCATCGACTTCTAAAAATAAATCTTCCCAGCCTTCGGACCAAGCACCGCCCTTTTCTGCGAGCTTCAAAATTTTATTTACATCTTTGAAAATTGAAAGAATAAGACTTTCACTGTCACCTAAAGATTGTTCACGGCTGATCCGAGGTACAATTTCGTCGGTGAAATAATCGCGACCTAAATCCTTTTTTGTTCTTAATTGAATCATTTTATAAAAAATTTTAATTGTTTATGTATAGGTTCAGGCCAATGCCCTGTTTATAATCTGTCCAGCTTGCCAACAGTCCAGCACGTACCCGGGCGGCCTGCCATGCGCTATCCCCGTCATCAGTAATGGCTTGTACCCGTCCAGCCTCCCACCCATGCGAAGCCAGTAGTGTAGCGGCTATCTGCAGCCGAGAAGGTGCAGGTGGTGTGGGTTCGTCCCATGCCGCCGGGTAGCCGCCTTCGTCTCTATGCACCGAAATAGGCACAGCTTCTACTTCGTGGGCGACGGGCGAAGGTGGGGCGGCCTGTGGCACTTCTACGGCTTGAAATGCTGCCAGGTCAAACCGTAGAAGATAGTCTGCCAGATCGTACCCATTGGCACGTTCATCAGACGTTGCAAGTCGCTCTATCAAATTTGAAACGGTTACGGAATACCCGGCCTTTTGCAATTCGGCGGCTTTATCACTCCAAAGCTGGAACGCTGTTTTGCCGTCCTTGGGTAGGCTTGCATCCGGCCAAAGAACTATTTTCCTGCCTTTCAACATCTCGAACTTACTGATATTTAAACCGTCTTTTCCTCCGGCTGCGAGCCAGATGTTTTCCGGCAAATATGCGGCTGCCACAATCGCAGTCTTTTCAGATTCAACAATACATATGGGTGCGGTTGGCCTCTTCTTTAAAAGATGTTCCCCGAAAAAACATTGCGACAAAACAAAGTCCTGCATCCTTTCGGCCTTATGTGTCCAGGTCGGCCCATTAACACGATCACGCCCGCCCGTCTCCGGATTGTAAAGCATGATCTTGCCAGACCTCACTCGGCCTTCAATATCAATCTGCCAAAAGATATTCGCCCCCGGCCAATGGCTTGCCGTACCGACAAAATAAAGCCCTATCAACTCGCTTGCAATGGCAGATCCAAACCGCTCTTTCAAGAATTGCGCAAAGTGATTGCGCTCATAAAATTTCAAGCTTCCCAGCATCTTTTCCTTTGGGAAATATGACGGTGGCGGCGGCGGTGGTGGAGCTGGCCGGGGTGGTGCTGTAAAGTCTTTTTTGGGCTTGCTACCTGATTTGTCAATACTGATATTGTATATGGCTGCCAGGTGCTCCAGGGCTTCCAGGAAGTTCAGCTTTTTGTACTGCTTTAAAAATTCGATTGGGTCGCCGCTTGCACCGCATCCGAAGCACTTGAATATGTTTTTGGCGGGTGTGACTGTAAACGATCCTGTCTTTTCAGTATGAAACGGACAAAGACCTGAATACCTAACCCCCGACCTTTTCAGGGTCACAAATACGCTCACCACATCGTAAATTTTGGCGGTGTCTTTGATTGTTTGAACTATGCTATCTGGTATCATTTTTAGCCTGTTTTTGATGTTTCCTGTTTCTTTTCCCTAAGGGAAGGAAACAAGGAAACATTTTAATAGTGGCTTAATCTTATCCATGTTTCCTATCCATGTTTCCCGTGTTTCCATTAGGAAACATTTTAATAGAAACACGTTTAGTCAAAGGATCTGTTGATAAGTTTTGAAACGCTACCTCGGTTCTTATATCCCATTATTGTTGCAATTTCATCTAAGGTTTTCCCCTTCCCTTCGTTCCATAGGGCTTTTGCCGTCTCCTGTTTGGCTCGCCCGCCGTCATCAGGACGTTTTGCAAGCATCTCGTTAGGCGTGCGCTCATCGGTTTTTGAAAAGAGGAATGTCTTTTCATCGAATGCCAGCACATAGGATTCATTTTTGTGATCGGAAGCCAGGTAATTACCCTTAACAACACACCAATGTCGATGGTCAGCCCTTGCCGGGTCTGCTCTCAATTCCACCACACACCTCATTTTTGCTTCAAGCCCTTGCCCTGCGAGCAGGTTGTTTTTGTTTGGCTCAAAGTTTTCAGAACGCTTTGTTGTGTGATGTAAAAACAGGAAAAGTGTTTGGTGCTTCATTGCCAAAGACTGGCAAATGTTTAGGTATGCGCGAATTTTAGTAGTGTCCTTCAAATCGTTTCCATAAGCATCGCCAAAGCAGTCTACTATTACTATGTCGGCGGGCTGCTCGGTTAACATAGCATCCAATTCCGTTTTAATATCTTCGTGTTCAAAAACGAAACGCAAATTTCTTAGATCGGAGGGTTTTACACCTTTTGCCTGTCGCGACAAACAAAAGGAAATGGCGTTCGGGTCGTCCTCTGTTTGCACCACTATTGCGCTTTTGCGTTTGGCGTTTAAAACCCACCCCAAGAAATCGCTAAGCCCAAGAACTACGGCAATGACAAGTTGTCGTAGGATCATACTTTTGCCTGTATCGGAACTTCCTGCAAGGCAAACGATTCCGACTTCTGGAAAAAACGGCTCAAGCAAACACGGGATTTGTTCTATTTTATTATTCATCAAATCTTCACCCGTCCTAATCCGTTTCAACTCTTCCGGTGCTTCCTCAACAACCTTCGCCGCTTCGATCTTTATTTCTTCAATGGTCACACCTGCGCTGTCATCACTCAAAATATCCACCGCAAAATTTGGTGCAAGCGAACCGCTTGGATCTGAAAAATTATCTGTAATTTTGTCCATGTTTGTTTAAGATTTTGCCCGTTTAGCTTCTCCAGGGCGACGGGCATTTTTATTTATCTGGTCTTTTTACGGTCAAAAATTGCCAGAACGTCGGCACGCAAAAAGCGGCATTGTCGCCCGACAAAAGACTTTTTTAACCTTCCACTTTTGGCAAGGTTGTGAACGGTCGCCATGCTTACTTTTAGCGTTTTCATAGTTTGTTGAACGGTCAAATATTCATTTGCCGCCTCACCTGGTTTGCCGTCGGCATCAAAAGAAATTTGCTCTTTGAATGCTTGCAATGTGGCGGCGGCGGCTTTTTGAATAATTCGCTCAAAGTCGGCTTCGTCCAGAAAAACGTATTTCATGTGCGCTCTTTTTGAGTGTTGGTAGAATTGTCTGTTTGGGCATGGGTTTGGCTTGCCCGCTTTGGCCTGGTGGCCTGGTGGCGTTGCTCCTGGTTCCGCAAACAAGCGTTCACGGCGTTAATAATTAAGGCTTGAAAATCGGCCGGGCTTAGATTGGTGAAAACCGTTTTTTCCATTTGTAACTTATTTGCTACAAAGAAAAGGGCGTTCAAACTTTCGGGGCTTCCATCGCTTCCAAGTGGAAGAAAAGGAAGAAAAAAAATAATCTAAGCCCTAAAACAAGTCGTCAAACGTCGCTAAATGGTCGGTGTAGGCGTGTGTGGAAGTGCCATTTTTTGCTACTGCCTTTGGCCTGGTGGCTGCTTCTATTCCAAAGTAAGTGCAAAGGATCCGGTAAACATTTTCAGCACTTCGTTCCCCCTCTATCCGGTCGGCTGTCAAAAGTGCCTGTGCAAGTGCCATTAAAACAGAAACGTTTTCCCCTGTCCAGATAAAATTTCCAGACTTTGAAACTAAGGGTTTCGGCTTAGTTGACAATTTGCCCCATAAATCCGAAAGGCTGCCTTTATAGACTTGCTCAAAAGCGGGCAAAGGTTCGGCAGGTGGTGGCGCTGGTTTGCTTTTAGACGCAACCACTACCCCACCCCGCCTTTCATTTTCAGCTTTCAAAATGCCCTCCAAAAATTCCATCCTTCTCCATTCCGAAAAATTGGAAAGTTTTATGTC
>CANJPT010000178.1 GCA_947476195.1 Lewinellaceae bacterium
AAGGGGCTGCGCCATTGGCAGGTAAAGCGGAAAGCCAGCCAGTTTGACCATAGCAGGGAATTGCCTGGCCCTGTACCTTCAGGCTGATCATGCCGAGCAAAGCTATACTGGCCGAGGCCGAATCCTGGCAGTTGTTGGCATCTACCACCGTCAGCGCATACGCACCCGGAGAGAGATGCGTAAGCGAGGAAGTATCCGCCGCAGTGGACAGCCATTGATAGTAATACGGTGCGGTGCCATTGTTGACGCCCGCTGCGATGCTGCCGCCGAGGGTTGTGCCGCACTGTACATCGCTGGCCACGGGATTTAGGACTGGCACAGGCGCAGAGGCGACCTGCAGCGTATCCAATATCTGATGGCCACTGCCATCCGTGATGGTGAGCTGGTAATTGCCAGGAGGCAGGTCCTTGAGTTCCGGGCCGTTTCCCACCGCCGGGAGCCAGGTATAAGTATAGGGTTCACAGCCGGATACCGGGTTGATGAAGATACTGCCGTTTGAAGTACCCAGGCAGGCAGGATGTATTTCCGGTTCAGCGGCCAAAGCGAATGCCGGGGACTCGTAGGCGCCGATGTCTACCGTGCCGCCCCAGATGCGGGGGTTACCGGCCAGATCGGTTGGGATGCCTGCGGCGGCTAGGTTAGAGCCGGCGTTGATTAGGGGGGAGCAGGGGAGTAGGGAGTAGTCGTGGTTGGCGGTGTCGCGGAATTGAGGATCTAAGTTGAAGAGGTTGTTGGAGCCGCAGGAGGCATATTGGGGAGGGGATTGGCAAAAAGAATTGTTGTTGAACAGGCAGTAGTCAAAAGATACTTCTGGCGTTACTCCACTAGGGCTATTAATGGTTAGGTAGTCCAAGTCTCTTATAATACAATTTGTGAATTCTATTTTTTGTGATTTTTTGACTTCAATTAGTCGATTTGAACCAATAATAGTATTCCCAACAAACTTAATTTGAGCATTCACATCTATGTAGAAGGTAGTGTTGGGTTTCGTGCGGTGCTCAATTAAATTATTAAAAACTTCTCTAATGTCCGTACCGGATATAACATCTAAAATTGAGGATCGACGTTCCGATATTATTTTATTTCCGTTAAAAACAGTAGACTTCCCAACAACAAAAAGGTTAGCATTTTGATTTATTAAAAATTCGCAATCGTTTATTTCGGTTTCATTAAAATTGACTGTGTTGTAAGATTGACTGTTGACATTGCTCTTTGTAAGCGATTTTGTCATAATAAATTTTCCACCAAATACATCTCCATAAAAAACATGTCCCGAATCGTTTTCATGAAAAACACATTTGTCAATACTCAATATTCCAAAGTCCAACCCATTTAGGCTAAATAAGGCAAATACCTCTCCCTGAGCTGTACTCCCATCATTTCCGTTTCCTTCAAAATAGCAGCCTTTCATAGAGATGTTTGTGCCCGTCACCCTGCCGACGTAAAAGTTGGCCCCACCGCCACCAATGGATGAATGATTGTTCAAAAATGTGCATCCTTCCAGGTCTATCCAATCAGTCCGCTCCGACTCGTTGTAACACAGTCCCCCACCCCGCCTTTCTGCTATATTGTTTTTAAACAGGCAATTCCCAAAGTCGGGGCTTCGTTCTGCCCAACTGCCCCCGTTGCGGTAAAGCGCGCCCCCATCCAAACGGGCACGGTTATGCTCAAAGGAACAGTTCAGGAACCGGGGAGCAACCGATCCTGTGCCACTGCCATTGACATACACCGCCCCACCATGGGAATAGGCATAATTATACTCAAAATGGCAGTTATTTATCAATGGATAAGCCCAGCCGTCCATCGCCATGATGTAGAGTGCTCCTCCGCATTTGTATGCACTGATGGCAGGCTGGTCAGTCGGTGTGTAGTTGGCAATGCCATGCCGAAAAATAAATCCGTCCAGCACCGTCAAACTGTCCGGATTATTCATGTAAAGGATGGTATAGGAATTGTCGGTGCTGTCGCTCGAAATACCGATATCGCCGCTCAATACTGTTGGGCTTGAAACCCAGTTCCGTTCACTCAGACTTGTCTCCGTGCCTTGGAATCCGCCATAGAGTCGCACCCCACTTTTTAGCACAAAAGAGACCTTTCGGTCGCCACTTGCTGTTGGGATGTAAATGCCTTCAGCCACCCACAGCGAATCGCCTGTCTGTGCTGCATTAAGGGCAAGATTCAGGTCCTGAAATGCATTTTCCCAGGATTGGCCGTTGTTTGAACCAGTTGCATCTGCATTGACATAAAAGCGATTTTGGGCAATTATAGTGGAAAAAGAGAATAGAAAAACTACGGCAGGTAGCGTATTGAAAATGGATTTCATAATTGTTGCTGGATTGAAAATGTGCACAAATAGGGTTCGTTGGATTTTGTCGATCTGAAGGAATCCGTCCACCTCAATTTCACGTGTAGCGGACGGATTCCAACAGATCAGCAAAACATAGTCAGGCTATTGCCTTACAAAACGACCCGTCACTTTTTCAGCACCTGCCTGCACCTGCCAGGTGTAGATGCCCGGGGTCCAATCAGCAACTTCCCGAATCGGAAGGCTGTTGTTGCCCTTGGCCAATTCAAGTTCACGATAGTACATCCGAACGCCATAAGGTCCAAACACCGCCACCCGTGCTGCTTGAGACACTTCTGATAATAGGCTTAGCGCTATGGCGCCAGAAGTCGGATTCGGCGCACAATTAGCCGTAAGCGAAGCCGAAGAGGCTTGTGTTCGTTGTGCATTGGCAGACCGCAAGATGGTCTGTAACGGCAGTTCGTGGTTGTCAGAAGTGTAGCCCAGATTCTGAAATACGGCATCATCTGTCGTAATGACCTGTACTCGCTCCTGAACATCCGTGATGGCACGCAAGGCAACATAAAAAAGTGCCTGGCCTGGCTGCAAATAATTGGACTCATGGTCAAAACTAAGCCATAGCACTTTGATTTTGCCTGCTGCGACCTCATTTAAATTCAGACAATCTGGCGTAAATCCGGGCACATCGCCGGCAGAAATGGCCACAAACTCAAAACGAGCCGGATCAAAGCTAAACCCTGCCTGATAAGCAATTAGCGGTTGTGTACTGCCAGCATAAACCGGGAGGATAAAAACTTCTCCAGCCTTGGCAGAAATGCCCGGTATTGCCATAGAAAAATGCTCTGTTGGGTTATCAGGCCTTTGTGGGAATGTACCACAACCTGGACAAAGCACTGAACCACTGCCACAACTAACGGCCGTACAGTTTACATCGCCTACTTTGATGCCGGCAAAATCTGCAGCATCAGTAGTGACTATATCACCGTTATACGAGAAAGAATACTCAATACCATCCTTGTCTATTTCGGCTGTAATTTTCTCAGGGAAAGGATCAACTTCGAAAGGGTTGGCACTATTCGAGAATACCAAGTCCTTAGGCACAAACCTCCAGGAAGTATTATCATTCGGCAATTCAGTCGTAATGCCAAGTATCAGCTTTCGAAGCTCTACAACATCATTGGTGGTAATCGAATTAGATTTGTTAGCATCCGCTGCAATTATCTTATAAGGATTGTCAAAAGTCTCTAAGGCGAGGATATGTTTGTTTATCAGCACTAGATCGTAGGTCGTCACACCGTTGAGGGGGTTATCATCCTTCTCCGGAGTAATGTCGTAAGTTCCTTCGTCGCAGACACAATAAGAAAAGGGCGTTGGAGGAAAGGATGGAGCTGCTGGACAAGCTGTTATCTCCGTATGTGGGTCACAGGCATTGTCAGTTGCAACAATCCCGACCGCTACCTCGTCTACCCAACATCCTGTATCATCGGAAGGGCCATATTTAACCGTCCCTGATATCTGCTGTGAACACAGGTAAAAGCCCGTCACATTTATATCAGGTACACAGGTCACCGTTCCCTGGCCAACGATGTAATAGGCTGCCTCCCTGACAGTGACCTTATTGATACAGCCGTATTCGGCAAAGACGGGGATTTCAAGGACTCCCCCGGTATAGTTTATTTCGTTGCCGCTTGAAGTTTTGAAGCAATAGGTAAGGGTATTCCCGTCTACCTCGTAGCATTCCCCGGTTCCCACCCGGTCTGTACAAGCTTGCAGGTTGTTCCCTACATTGCAGGGCAGGCTATTTTGAATATTGCCCACCTCAATATACGCACCGGCAGTCATGTCAAAATCTAACACAAAACGGAGCTCCCGTACTGGTGAGTTATTAGGTATCCCCAATGAAACTGTAGCAACCAGGTCGCCGCATTTAGCATTAGTGTCTCCGGCAGTACCGGCTACATTCAGGGAAAGCCCTGAGTTGGCACATGCAGCATCACCCGTGAATTCAATGGTTCTATCCCCCGTACCACCTTTTACCATCCTTTTGCAAAAAACAGCACCCGGTGGTGTAGTTAAAAACTGCCCTTCAAAACGCCCGCCCAAATAGTTCAAATCAATGGTGCTTGCCATGTTTTGCGGATTGGGCCGCTCCAGGTACAGATCAAACAAAGGTTCAATGCCGAAGCTGCCCGAGAATAGTATCGCAGTTCCTGACAGGCGTACCTTGACTATGTAAAAGGTGTTTAACCCCGTCGCCGGGCTTATGGTTACCTCATAATCCGTCGCATTCTGAGGCACAGGAGGCGGGATGGGCGCGCTCGACTCTACTGTGAACAAAAAGTCCAGATAAGGTATCGTCAAAAGGGCTGATGGACTCATATGGTTTGATCTGATGTACAAAGGAATCGTTGCGTCAGTAGCCCCTATGGTAGGGCTGTCTGTCATAAACAACACATCATTGTCATCATCCAAATCCAATTCGAAGGCCAATGGGGCAATAAAATTAGGGCTTGGAGGGGTATTTGTATTTGGATAATAACAGGTTACATCGTCCGCGTCAGCGTACCGGAAAAAAGAACAGGATAACTCAAAAACATCCGTGGGGTATACATCGACCACGATGGTAAAGAGTTCGGTGTAAAATGGAACTGTTGTATCGCTTCTTGTAAACTCAATTGCAGGCAAAGACACACCCCCGCCGTACGAAATGGAAACTGTATTTGTTGAATCATCCACGGAAAGCGGTAGGCTTGTGCATGTACTCTCGGTCGCAATCTTATTGATCCGCGTCATACCTGATGGAGTCCCCGTAAAGCTTAACGAGGTCGCAATTTCCAGATCGGTGTACAATAATTCAAAGCACAAGGCATTGGCATCGATACTATCCGTCACACCGTCTTTGGCACTCAATCTCACCACATATTGTATGCTGTGGCAGTCAATCGGAACTGGTGAACATCCATCGCAATTGGGTGGGGTGGGCGTAGCCACTGTTCTCTGACAAACGGTAATGTCAAACTTATCACAGTCTAATCGAACTTCCGGGCAGCTGCTTTGCCCTTTAAGTTGGAACGACATGGAAAATAACAAGCAAGCGAGCAGTACAATAACTGCCCCCCCCCCATTCGTCCAAAAGAATCTTTTGTTAAACATGGTTGTAATATTTTAGAATTTATCAAAAAAACGACTTTACACATTGTAACACTGGTTGCAATGGTTTAAGAAAAAGAGAGAAAATTTGCCTGCCCCACCTTGGCTTCGGGGCAAAACAATAACACTGCGGCGCAGCGCGCCACACGAAAAAACACAGCAGGTAACAGCTGAGAGAAAGGCCTTGAACGTTGGAAAAGCCTTTCCTGAAAATCTTGGATTAGATCGAAAATACTAAGGGAGCGTCGGTTCGGATGAACAATGGGCCACAAGGCGCGACCCATAGTTCTCGTCAGATTTAGTCAGGTGTTATTTGAAACCGCCCAAAGCGGTCAAATTCATCGAACTTACACTAGTTTTATGGCGAACATCGGAATGGATGCCAAAGCATAGCAAAGATAACCTGGGGGATTTCAAAAGCAAATCTTATTTTTATCGGGTGACAGACCTTCCATGTTTAAAAACCTGGAAGGTCTACGCCAAGGAAAACGAACTAAAAAAGCGCACATGCAGGGATACCAAACCTTTCATTTCCCGCCACCATTTTCCAGCATAATGCACCTGTCCAGCAGTGACACTTTTTAAAAAAGTGTCACTGCTTCACCAACCTCCCAACCAACGCTGCATCCCCATTCCGCACCGTCACCAAATAGCTCCCCACCGGCAAGCCGCTAAGATCCAGCATACACCCTCCATTGGTCATGGCCGCGGTACGTACCACCCGCCCCGAAACATCTGATAGTTCCACCGAGCACCCACCCATACCTTCCGGGACAACCACCCGAACCCAATTCACCGCCGGATTCGGATACATCATCACCGCCAAGCCTTCCGCTTCGCCCGTGCCTACCATCAAATCTACCACCA
>CANJPT010000179.1 GCA_947476195.1 Lewinellaceae bacterium
GAATTTCAGGGTTTTGCACAATAATATTGATGTATTACTGGCCATCGGCTCCGGAGTGAGTATCACCAATGCGACTAGTCCTATGGTGAGAAGAAATAATCTCCTAAACTCCGTAGATGTCACGGGAATTAGACTACGGCAAGCGAGCGGTGGTATCGTAGATTGCAACAATGTGCGTAATAAAGACCTCGGAATCTCGGTGGAGACTTCTGCCAATAACCGCTACGCCGGCAACTATCTGAAACGCAATGACCGCGATATGCGCTTTACCCCTGGTGTAGGGGGCTCTATACTCCAATGGAACATCTTTGAGGATAGCGATGTGGAAAGTATTCTATACAATGCTGGTGCCATCACAGGACAACAGCACCACATACAGTACAATCGGTGGTTGGATCAGAATGGTTTTCCTGCCCCCGAATTAATACACCCTGGTGCTTTCAGTATCCTATGCCAATTCTGGTATCCTAATGGCAGCACGGTTGGAAATCAATTTTGGCCATTGAGTACCCCAGGTAATCTGTTCGGTACTGCACCCACGAATCTCGTGGAGAACATCCCGCCTGCGTTCTGCACCGAAGCAGGGGATGTGTTCGATCAACTGCAGGCCCCGGACGATTCCGTTGATGTTGCATACTTGGTGGCGGATACCAGTTATTGGGGGCTACTGACCCAGGCAGAAAAGACCCTGGTGCGCCAGAACATCTATGGCGATTTGCTTGAGCACCCGGGTTGGGTGGGCGCCAGCACCAGTCTTTCCACCTTCCAAGCCATCTACGACAACGACTTTGTGGGAAAAAGTGAAAGCCTGAAACAGGATTGGCAGGTACTCCTGCAGGATCTTGCCGCTCAGCAAATGACTTTTAATTCCATGCGAGCAGACATTGACGCACGCTCCTTGCTGATACGCCATTGGGTTGGCGCGATGGAGGCCGACACCACGCTTCGGGACTCTCTGTCGGGATTGATTGCCCTGGCGGCGGCCGAGGGAGATTCGCTGTCAGGACTGATGATGGCAGCCGACTCAATCCTGTTCCTAAGTATGCAGGATGCGGCGGACACGCTGCTGCTGCAAAACGCTGCGCTGGAGGATAGTACCTGGCATTACTGGTGCGAAAAGCGATACAATGAGATCGCCATCCAATGGATGACAGGGGTCGAGCCGGACAGCCTTGCCCGGGTTGATTTGCGCCAGATAGCACAAACCTGTCTGGATGAAGGCGGAAGGGCTGTGCTGAGTGCGCGAGGATTGTGTGAAGTATGGTTCAAGGAATTTTATGGAGAAACCGGTTGCCAGGCGGCTCAGGAACGAAGTACGGCACCTGAAATGAAAAAATCAACGGATCTGCTGATCTTGCCCAACCCTGCCCGCGACCAGGTAACCTTACGGCTAAACACCCATAACCAACAGGGCGACTGGCAGGTTCAGGTCTTCAACATGACAGGCGGACTGGTGCAGGAAAACACCCTCGCGGCTGCTGCGACCGAATGGGCCTTTTCGGTACAGAATTGGCCTTCCGGCATGTACGTAGTACGGCTCATGAATGGCCCTAAGACCCTCAGTCAGACTTTTGTGGTACAACACCGTTAGTCAATTACGCAGTGCAGGCGAGGGGGCATGGTTTCCCCTCGCCTGTTTTTTACTGTAAAAAAGATCTACCCATGAAAAATACGCTACGCCTGTTCTTGTTTTTTTTTCTAATGGCGATACAAGCGGTAACCGCTCAACAACATAACCGTTTCTGGCTGGGTATGCAACCTGATTTGGATACCATACCGACTGCCGTACTGATGCGCTTTGATGGAGATAGTATTGTTTATACTGCTGTGCATAGAGATATTTATATCCAAGAAGGCGTACTTGCCATGAGCAATAAGGCAGGGGACTTGCAATTTTACACCAACGGCAATGTGGTGGTATCGCACGATCATCAGATCATGGAAGGGGGAAAAGGCTTCAATGAAGGAGCCGAGCTATCCGACTTCCTTGGGGGGCAATGGGGCGATACCACCCTCAACCTGGCTTACGCGCAATATACCTATCAGTTGATCCCCGATGGTTTTGAGGAGCATATCTACTACATGATTCATTCCTTTTTGGAATATTCAGATAATGCCTGGCAATGGGATACGCCCCGGATGCAGATCAGCAAAATAGACATGTCTGCCAATGGGGGTAAAGGCAAGGTGGTGTACAAGAACCGCTACTTTGATGAGGAACCGTCATCCCTATTCTATGCGACTGTCCGTCATGGGCATGGTCGGGACTGGTGGGTCATACTCAGGACGCAGGATGGTCTGCGTTATCGCTCCCTGTTGTTTGAGCGGGATGAAGTGAAGCAGGAGGTGATCAGTACCCTGCCGGAACTTTCTTCGGAGTGGTTTACGCTACTGGATTCCCTGTTTTCCAACGGCAATTTATTATATGCCTCTCAGGACGGGAGCCAGCTGCTGGACAATTACGGATACCATCATGTAAAATTGATGTCTTTTGACCGCTGCAGCGGGATCGTATCGCTGCTGGATACGATTGACACGGGTATTTATCCGGTGTTGATTAATGGCAACACCTATGAGCAAAATATTCTAGCCTACGAATTGTCTCCCTCGGGCAGGTACCTGTATGGCGTGGGTCCTACCGGGTACATGCAGTGGGATTTGGAAGTGGCGGACTTAGAGGGCAGCAGGATGCAGTTGGGTGGCCCTCCCTGGCAGCTGGATAGTTATCAGAATGTGTTGGTAGGCCTCCCGGGGGGCTATTTTGCTTTTGGCTATGGCCCGGATGTGAAGTTGTACAATTTATTTCGCAATACACACAGCGTGGTGGAATATCCGGATGAAAGGGGGGAAGAGAGCGGATTTTGCATAGCCGCAGATAATCCGCCATCCTGTCTTCATGTGCCGTATAATTTGTATTCCAGCCGGCATCCGAACTTTCGGCTGGGGCCTTTGCCGGGCAGCGGCTTCGATAGCCTGCAGAGTGGGGTGCAGGTCATAGGCTCGGGTGGTCCGGAGTTTGAGGTTCAACCCAACCCCGCCCGCGACCAGGTAACCATACGGCTAAACGGCCAACAGGGCGACTGGCAGGTTCAGGTCTTCAACATGAACGGCGGCCTGGTGCAGCAAAACACCCTGGCGGCTGCTGCGACCGAATTGGCATTTTCGGTACAGGACTGGCCTACCGGCATGTACGTAGTACGGCTGATGAATGGCACTAAGGCCCTCAGTCAGACTTTTGTGGTACAACACCGTTAGTCAATGAGGTATTGGCGGCAAATGGATTGGCCCAGCTACCTATTATCCTTGTAAATTACAAAGCCAAGTTGAGTCTTTACAAAGATAAAACAGTGTTTTTGCAAATGATTACCCGTAATATCACGGATCAACTGCTAAAAAGTCTCACTTTTTTTCCGGCTGCAGGCCTGGTAGGCCCACGCCAAGTAGGTAAAACTACCTTGGCCAAACAGCTTCAACAGATGCTACAGAAACCAAGCCTTTACCTTGATCGGGAATTTGATGCGGATGTTGGGCCATGTACACGCCGGGCACCAGAATATCAGTGAACTTTCTAATTCGCTGGCCATTTCCGCGCCCACGGTAACACGCTACCTGGATGTGCTGTAAGGGAGCTTTTGATTACACAACTACAGCCATCGATTGTAAATATCGGAAAACGCCTGACCAAGTCTCAAAAAATTTATATAAGAAACAGTGGGTTTTTACATTACCTGCTTCATGTGCAAGACTTTGAACAATTGCAAAGTAATCCGAGAATTGGGGCATCTTGGGAGGGATATGCGATAGAAGAAATTCGGCGCGCTTTGGCTGGACACGGGCAGTTGTTTTATTACCGTAGGCAGGGTGGCGCTGAGGTAGATTTGCTGATAAAAACACCATCCGGCCGTACGCTTTATTTAGAAATTAAGTACGATGTAAAACCGACTCCTTCCAGAGGGTTTTATCAAAGTATGGAGGATTTAAAGCCGGATGCACAGTATATCATAGTTCCTAAGGGAGATGCATGGCACTATAATGATGACTTGAAAGTCATTGGATTATTGGAATTTTTGGAGCAGGAACTGTCGCGGTTCTGAGTTTGGGTGCAGGACCTCTTAACGAAGAAGGATACCGCCGCCTTGCACGGTCTTTTTACATCTGATACTTCACCTCCTCCTTCTCCACCGGAGCAGCTTTTGCCGCCGGAGGCAGCTTGAAGCTTTCAAAAACGTCCTCAGCGGCCGTCTCCCGGGTGGTTGGTGGCGCGGATTCGGCCGTTGTGGGCAGCACGGTTTCAAAGCAGTTGATCCCTTTATCGAACCAATCCAAAAGTGCTTCAACCGTTGGTTTTTCTGCAGCTGTTTCCAGATCGGTGACTCCCAGTACTTCTGCACCGATATAGCGGCCTAACTGGAAGTAGGCCTCCCATTGGATTTTATCAAAAAACTGGTCGCTTGTAGGCTCGTGCGGGAAGTCAGGGTGGTATATTTTGTACTTGTAGGTACCGTATTTCAACGCATCTTTTTTGTCGAGGTCTGGCTTGCCTTCGGGTGCCCGCACGGCAGATTTTACATAAACGAAGGTGCCAACCGGGCCGGTTTCATTCCGTATTTTTTCGGAGAAGTTGATAATTTTCTTGCCATCCGGTTCGCTGGGATCATCTATTTCTTCCCAGCATTTATAAATATCTGCCACCGCGTATCGTTTTGCTGAATAGACCTGAGATGGGCGCGGGCGAATCAAGTCTTCAGGTTGCTCGTTTGGCCGGAATCTGATCTCAAGTCCTATTTCGTTTCTGGCACGGATGAGGAAATTGTTGAGGTCGGCAAAAGAATAGCCCTTGTCCTCTCCTGCATCTACGGCAATAATTAGGCGGCAGCCACGGCGAAGGAGCTCATAAGCGCCCAGGTTTTCGATATGCCCCCCGTCTGAAATATTGATCATTTTATTTCTGGAGCCGATCCGTCCCAGCAATTCATAGAAAAAGTAGAGCGGCCACCAGACGATGGCACGGGCTTTTATCAAAACCAGCGGATTAGAGATCCAAAATCCAAGTCGAAAGTTGAAGATAGTCATAAAAAGGCTCAACAACTTGTTGGAATACATGCCCATGCCCGGATTGACGGCAGCGGCGGAGATCGTGACGGCAGCAGGGAGGGTCATTCGCTGATAATCGTAATATCGGTCGGTCGGTACATATCCAACCAGCTTAGAGCCGCAGAAAAATGGGCTCAGCAGAAAGTAATCGCTCGTTTTGGTGCCCTGGAATGCCTCATCCTTCCGCGGGTTCATTAGGTTAAGGCAGGTATTGATGAGTGGATAGGGGCTGATGTAGTCTTTGGGGTTCTCTGATTTTGCATCAAAAACCTTTTGTAATGGAATATTGTCATAGTCGCCTGAAAAGCGCAGAAACAGATCGGCCAGTTGTTTGCGGTAAAAACGGTGAAAACTCAAGGCATTTGGATTGGTGAAAAAGCCCAGTAAAAAGAGCAAAACAGCATTGATGGCATACGTCACAATTCCATCCAGTGGAATGCCTCCAATCCCCATATAGCCCACGATCACCACCCAAATGTAAAGCAAAAGGGTAATCCCAACCAGTACAGACTCCAGGCGGTTGAACACCTTGGAAATCCCCAGATTGAAATTGAGCATTATATTGAATAAAAAATGGGTCGCAAGTAGCCCCCCAGGAATCGCCATGGCCCACCAGGTCAGATCAATTCCTGACAAAAAATTTAGCCATACAAAAGGGTATTTGCCCACCAGGCTTGCGATGACCATATAAAGAGAGTAGGCGATCCCCCCAACTATCACCGGGCTGACCAGGCTCATCAGCCAGCTGACCACAAAAGCGATGATGAGTATAACAAGGTTGCCGTTTTTGCCTAAAGGACCTGTTTTGGGCACCATGTATTCGCCGTGTGCGCGCATGGCCTCAACGTGCTCTGGGTTAAAAAGCTTGCTAAAATCGCCGGTTTCTTTGGCGGTCCCCTGTACATAAGCATGCGTGTAACCACCGCCTGACACAGAACTCAGGTAATCAGCCTTTTGCAAAATACCATATTTGTTGAGGGTCTTCAGGAATCCCAGATTGATGGTGGCAGACCGAATGCCTCCGCCGGAGAGGGCGATGCCAAACCAATTGGGATTAGCCTCCGTTCCATGCTCCATGCCAAGCTTTTGACGGCGCAGACGCAAATGCTCCTGCTCTTTCTGGATAACTTCGTTCGAATGGATTGGTTTCATTGTATTAAATGGTTGAGGGTGTAATCAGACAATTGGACTTTTTGAC
>CANJPT010000180.1 GCA_947476195.1 Lewinellaceae bacterium
AGTGGGTAAAGTTCCGCGAGCGGAGGAGCATCGTGCGCGGCATTGGGCGGGGTGCTTTGTTTGGGTTTGCTGTCGGGTTTGTGTATGGGCTGATTCAGGGCGACGACCCACCCTGTAAGAAAAATGAATGGATTTGCATTCGTTTTGCTGCCCATGAAAAGGGGCTGCTATACAGTGTCTTTACCACACCGATCGCGGCAGTAGCTGGGGGAGTGATTGGCAGTTTCAAGACTAAAATAACGATTGGCAGCCGTAGTGAGTATGCCCGGCAGCGGGAGGTGTTGGAGAAATATAGAATTCGGCAATGAACTGAAGTTTTTAGGGCTTTTCATTTTAAACTCTTTTTAAACATGAAACACTTCATATTGATTTCACTGAGTATCTGCCTACTGTCCATTCAGGCAGTGTTCGGTCAAATAACCTTAAAAACCAGGCCCTTTTTTTGGGGCCTTGGTGTTACCTATCCCTTAGGCACTGTTTCTACGGTCGGAGGCTATCACTCAAGTGGGTGGGGAGGCCTATTGACCCTGCAAAGCAATTGGGCTAATGCTAAAAACCAACCTTCAGACTACAGCCCTGGACTCCGCTTTTATAACGATAAGTTGAAGGACAGGGTGTATTGGGGATCCTTACGCGTGTTGAAATTGATTCCAACCGATCGCAAACGCCTTAAATTTGGCTGGGAAGCGGGTCCTACCTGGGTTCAGACCATTACTCCGAATAATTTTGAACGCAAAACCAGTACTGCGTTGTTTTCTCCCAACTATTCTTACTCCTCTGATAAAGAAAACGCCCTCGGCTTGTCCGTTCGAAGTAATATAGAGTATAGCTTAAACCGCTATTCTAGTGTAGAGCTGGGCTTCAATGCTATTTTGAACAAATTGCGCCCTTATTACGGACTGGATTTAATGCTCACCATTGGAAACTACCAGTGGTAATGATTATCCCGCCGCGCCTGTCGTCTTTTGACCCTGCGCCACTTCGATGTATACCCAAGCTAAGGTCTGAGATTTATTCTTAATACCGTGTGCGTATTGCTCATTTGCTTCAATGCTGACGCTATTTCTCTTCACGCTTCATCAGCAATATTTATTTCGGTCGCTGAGCAGAGTAACGAAGATCATTCTTGTCTCAGCATAAAATAAGATACCTTTATAATCTCATTCGATAAACTACAAACCACTTTTACATGAAAAATAAATTCTTTCTGTTTCTACTGCCATTGCTGGCAACCGCGTGGCTGAGTTCCTGCCACAATGACCCAAACAAGACAGTTATTCAGGGGCATATCACGGAATATGGCACAAATGCACCCATACCGGGTGCTAGGGTATATCTCTGGTGTTATAGCGGAGAAATATTCGGCCCCACCGGCTCCTCTTTTATTGATTCATTGGTCACCGATGTATCTGGGGCATTCCATGCCGAGTACTTAGACCGGGATCTCTGCGGAGGCGTTTACCTCTCCGCCTTTAAAGAAGGCTTTTTTTACATAAGTGATATTGACATCCACACTGGGCTCAATGATCTAGAGGTAGTTCTGGATCCGGAGGCTTGGTTGAAACTTGTTACCATTCCCGATTTAGGGATATGGCAAAGCCTTGGCTTTGGAGGGTCAATCAGACCACACGTTGTGGATAGTTTTGAAGGTACTCAAGAACAATTGTTCGCATATCCGGGGGCGAGAAAAATAGTCCTCCACTGGGGGCCATTTGCCAACCCGGAAATAAGTTATTCAGATTCAATATTTCTCGTCCCACACGATACTACGCTTTACAGCATTCACTACTAATTCTTAACACTTAAATTTCAAACAATGAAACGCTTAACTACACACCGTATGGTGGGTGGATGGCTCTTTTTATGCCTTCTACTCACCTTTTCTGTCCGTTCCATAGCCCAATGTCCTGATTACCCACGTGCTATGGACCAAGTGTATGTCTGTTATAATGGAGATTACACTTTAAGTTTTGACCAAAACGTAACAATACATAATCCTGTTCGATTTACCTTTCCCATCTTACCCTCCGATGTAACGGTTTTTTTTGATTATGATTCAAATGATGGTATCCCAATAGAAAATGTTTCCAGTGCAGAAATAAAAACAGTTAGTTATTCAGCTCCAGGACAGTATAGATTGTATTGGGTAGTTCAATGGGTATCCGGGTACGAACTTGACCCACAAGGAAATCCAGTTCCCATAACCAGCTCAAAATCAGGGCATTTCACATTCCAAACAAATTTCAACAACACAAATGCCAACTACAACGATTTTTTGCCTAATGAAACCTGGGGCGATATACTAGGGAACACTTATACACCTCCTGCCAATGGCGCATATCCTCCGGGCAGCCTCAACACACTCCCGGTAACGGCAGGGGGCATTGTTCATATCCTCTACGCCAATCCAGACCATCAGATGCGAAAACCGTTCATCTTTGTTGAAGGCTTTGATCCGATTTTAGAAGGTGGTTCTAAGTATGAAGTTACAGACCCTTCCGGTAACACCTTGGGTTTTGGTGGGGTACGTTGGGATGTGATCGTCACTGGGCGAAATGAAAGTTTCGACGTTGATCCAAGTGAACCTGGAGTGCCGCACACTCCTCAGTTTGAACAATTGCCTACCTTGATTCAAGGTCTCCGAAACCGGGGATATGATATCGTATATGTTGACTTTGCCGATGCCGGAACTTACATACAGGCCAATGCTGAGTTTCTTATTGATGTGATAGAACGGGTAAACAATGTCAAAATTACGGATGAGGAAAATGTGCTGGTTGGAGCCAGTATGGGCGGCATTGTTAGTCGTTATGCCCTAGCCAAAATGGAAAACGAGGGCTTAACCCATTGTGTTGGGCTTTTTGGGACTTTAGACACTCCACACAATGGCGCAAATATTCCTTTGGCAATGCAGGGCTTTGCATGGTTTTTCCATGCAACAGGATCAAACGACCTGGCTTGGAAAGCGATGGACAGCCCTGCCGCACGTCAGCAGCTAATTCAACACCTTGGAGTAGAAGTCCAAGCAGGGCGCATAGAAATGAAAAATGAAGAAGGAGACTCACATATTACTCCCTTAGATTTTTCAGAATTAACAAATTCGGACTATGGTGCGCTGCGCAATCAACTATCGAGCGATTTAACAGGAATAGGTTGGCCGAAACAACCCCGGAAAATTGCTATGTCGGACGGAATGATAAACGGGACTTTGCCTAGTACACAGGGATATAACCCCGGAGATCTCTTTTATGATGCCAGTGGGAAAGCCGATGGATTGGTCAACTATGGCACTGTTTTTAAAATGCTAATGCGGGCTAGCAACGGAGGGCCAGAATATGGAGACGAATACACCTTTCATTTTACTGAAAATTGTATCAAAAATGGAATTTCGGCATATCCGCACAAATTACTCTTAAGCATTGCCAAACCCCATGATTTGAATCCATGTCTTGGAAACAAGGCACCCTACTTATACAATGTTGTTCATATTCAATCAAATGCAGAGTTGCTTCATCTGGACAACGCTCCGGGAGGATTCCGGATGGATTTACGTGCTATGAATGCAAGTATTAAGTCCTCGCTAGAAAGCCAATCAGGGGTTGAATTTTTGAACCCCGTAAAATTCCCCATCGCTACTTTCGTGCCCACCTGGAGCGGGCTGGCTATGGGGACAGAACTGACCAATGCGAATTTGTTTGTAGATTTGACTACTGGAGAATTTCAAGAACAAAATTTACCAAATGTCAAAATTCCAAATTTTGATCAATTTTATGCTCCGCCTTCCAGCCTCCGTCATGTAGAATTAGACGGAGGAATGGTCGCATTTATCTTTGAGGAAATAGACAGACTAGACGCGGCCCCACAGCCAGGCATCCTACAGGAGGTGTATAATTATGGCGACAAGTACAAGCAAATACCCAACACAACGGTTACCTCCACCGGTGTGCTCAATGTCAATAACCCTGGCCCAACAGGTTATGTGCAGAGCAGTCCACAAAGCAATGCTACCAAACCTGTCTTCACCACCTACCTAAACAATTGTGGCCAAATCATAACGGTAGAAGCGGGCGGACAATACAACTTAGGCGCGCTCGACAAAAGCCAGCACGGAATCACGGAAGTGTGGAAAGGCGCAACTGTCCACATCAAATCAGGCGGTATCCTCCACCTCACCAGCGAGCAAAGCAGCTTGATTATTAAGCACGGCGCTACCCTAATTCTGGACGCTGGCGCGGTTGTGCGTCTCGATGCTCCTGGCTCACGCATTCAAATAAATGGAGATCTGGTTGTCAATGGCAACATCATCTTTGGAGGCCTGGGCTACTTCAGCTTTGATGAGGGCAACCAACTTATATTTGGCCCCGGCTATAATACCTTCAATCTTTCAGGTGCAGGAAAAGACAAACGGTTTGTGCAACTCAATGCGGTCGTTGAAATAGGCCAGGCACACCGGCTTAACTGGAGCAATGGACGGATAGAATCCCAAAATGGCTTGCTGCATTTCTCGGAAGCATCGGGGCTTGATTTCAACCAGATGACCCTCAATGGTGGTGGAGATTTCGCAATAGATGCGGTCAATAGTGGCGCCATCACTTTGCAAAACTGCACGGTAGAGAATTTGGCGCAACCAATTGTGGGTGTGGGCGGCGCAGGCTGCAACATTTTCGATTGTACCTTTTTGAACATCGGAGTTATTGGCGTAGACTGGGCCAATTCTCTGGTAGTGCGAGTCAAAAATTCCATATTCACCAGTACTAATTCCTGGTCAATGGCATTGAACATGACAGATATGTCTTTTTTACTCCTTGACTATAGCGCAACAATGCATGGCTATTGAAAGTCGGAGGTCTACTGACGCCCGACCCGAATCCTGCAGGAGAAATTTGATTGACACATAATAATTCTAACTGCCAGGTAAACATTGCAGTGCCATCATTTCTGCCCTTCGCCTCAAGAGACCCTTTATGCATTTTGGAGCAACGACCTGCGAGTTTTGCTACTCCCTTTCCAGGCTCGGAATGTATGCTTAGTGTAGGCACTGGAACTGGCACTGGTAACCCGATTCGGGTTCACGAGCAGTTCCACCTCGGGACTTTTCTGATGAAAGCAGACAGTGTAGAAGCTGGTATAGAAGCCCTGCGCCCCGTAGCAGCCTTATGGCAGCCTGATTTGAGTGCTTATCCTGACAATTGCCAACAATATATCCGGGTAGCGAAAGCTTTTGTAGACGCGAGTGATAATATTCCCCCTGATTTCCAACGTCCTGGCGGTGAACGCACACAGGCCGTTTCTCTGGAAACCTTGTTAATATTTCCTAATCCTGCCAATAATTTTGCATTGCTGCAACTCACGGCAGCGGATTATCAAGTGCGAGTGTGGAATACTCAAGGCAAACTATGCCATCAAGCCATAGGTTCGGATACTTATCGTTTGGAAACGGCTAATTGGCAGCCTGGTATCTACTATGTGGAGGCAGTAGGCGCAGATGGCATCCGGAAGCACGGCAAGTTGGTGGTGCAGCGCTAGTCAACTGTCCCAAGCATAAAAGCAGTCGGGTGGTATTGAGCAGCTCGCCTGCGAATGATGCGAAACAACGGGTATATTGAATCTGTCGGCGCCAGAAATGGCTGCCTATTAAGTGGCAGTATGGCCTAGGCCGTCGGGAAAAGAGGCATTTTCACCCTTGATTGTGTCTCTGCGCCGTAAACGGCGCTTTTCCCGACGGCCTAAAGGCCATGCTACCCTTACACTCGAGTTTTGGACAGCCTTTTCTTTCCCGCCTTACTGTCCCACCACCACTTTCTCCACACTGGTCCTGCCCTGACCTTGCAGATAAACCCAATAGATACCAGGCGATTCAATCCGAACATCCAGATTGTCAGCTCCCGGCACCGGTGCGTATTGGTGTATTAGCCTGCCGTTCACGTCCACGATCCGGACCTGTTCAACCTCCTGATCCTCCCAGCGCAAAGATATTGGATGGTCTGCACGGGCCGGGTTGGGAAACACCTCAAAGCCCTGCCAATCAGCAGAGAGATCCTGAACCGAAGTAAAGGGCGTGCAGCTAACATAAGCGCGGAATTCGCACACCACGTCCTGTTTCAGTCCAAAAGTGGAGGTGGTGGCCACATGATTCACTGGTGTACCTCCTACCCCAAGTGTACCCGGCGCATCATCGAAGTCGAAGGCTGGATTAAAAACTGAAGTAAGACCCGTATAATCGTTGAA
>CANJPT010000181.1 GCA_947476195.1 Lewinellaceae bacterium
ACCCGCCGTAGTCTCGGCAAAAGCGGGTTAGCCCATATCGCAGCTTTAGCTATAACGGGTTTTTTAATCGCTTCAACAGCACCCTTACTTGCAGTGGTTTCGTGAAAAGTTTTGTCAGTTGGTATTGACTGGCAGAGTGCAATCTTTTACCTTTTACCAACCAATGTTTTTCAATTATGAAAAAAGCACTCAATTTTCTAAGACCTCAAAACACAAATTGTCCAAAATCTCCGACCTTGTTTGCCCTGGGGGGCACTGGTTTAAAAGTGCCCTACCGCTCACCGCTTAAATCATTTGCCTCAATTCATTCTCGCATCTCTAGAATATTTGCCTTTGCCTTATTATGTCTAACATCCTCAAGCATTGCACAAATAGTTGATTGCAGCGGAACGCCAATTGACTTGTCAACTTGTACTGCCCCTGTGCAAAACCCTAACCAGCAGTTTGTGTGTATTGATGCGGTTACCCACCCTGACATAATGTATTGGACAGCTCAGCCCCAAGGTTTTGGAATGAGGTCATTTGCACTATCGGCGACTCAACCTCAATTCCTATACATAAAAGGGTATCTGGAAATTGGACCTGACGGGTCTGGAAATAACTACTCCTTTTTTGGGTCAGAGATCATTTTTGCCGACAATGCTAGTGGGATCAAAGTGAAAACTGGTGCTAAACTTACCATAAATAGTTCCTATCTGCATGGTTGCAATAATATGTGGGATTATATCCGAGCCGAAACCTTTGCAAGCATAGAGGTTAGGAATAACAGTGCTATAGAAGACGGTAGGTTTGCCATTTGGGGATATGAAAATCAATCTATCATAAGGGTGGTGAATAGTACTTTCAAAAGGAATGCCTACAGCATAGTAATGGCCAATGACCCATTTGGAAACGCACCCCAGACTGTAATTTTATCAGATGGGATTTTCAGCAATGTTTTTGACGGAGGAGGCCAGCTTCTAAATAATAACTGGCTATATACTTCTCCCCTAGCAGGTGTATTTACTAGAAGATTAATAAACCCCTTGAAAGTTGGCCAGACTCCAGCAAATCCAAATCAGATTATTGGATTCAATCAATTTAACGAATTTGATGGATTTGGTTCAATTGGCGTAATATCTCAAAATGTCAACCTAACTGTTGAAAATTCAAAATTTAAGCGAACTCAACCCACTTCTGCCACGACAACAGGCATACGTTCTGAAAGCACAATAAGTTCTCATACTACAAAAGTCGTTGGTTTGCCGGACTTAGACGGTAATGGGCCCAATCAACCAGATTTCACTTTTGAAAACTTAGGTTTTGGCGTGATTGGAATTGCCGCAAATATCGATGTTCGGAATGCCCGGTTTAATTTGAACAATTCTTGCATTATTCAACAACACGGAAACTTTAAACCAATCAGCTGTAAAGTCACCGGATGTGAAATGAAAGATTATCAAAACGTTGGATTGGTAGTAGCAAGCGACAATAATGCAAATTTTTTACTTCAAAACAACTTAGAAGTGATTGGCAATACCTTTCGGGACGGCCTTATTAGCGCGCCAGCTATAAATATTTATGGTGGTAAACGGTTTGGAGTCAGGTTAGAATCCTTCATGCCTATCAGCATGAAAAGTGGCTGGATATGGGACAATGAATTCATAAACAATCCAAAGCCTGGGGATAAGTATTTAAAAGGCGGCATATTCCTCAAAAATATCTCAAAGGTCACGATAGAAGCAAATGAGATTACCGATTTAGATGGTCAGTACAATCCAGGTTCGGAGTTCTCAGGGGTTGTGCTAGAAGATTGTAGTAACACTAAACTTTTTAGCAATGTAGTCGAAGGGATCTCTCCAGATTTTTACGTAAGTACTGGTATCCAAAATATTGATTCTGACAATAGTTTATACAATTGCAATTCCGTTAATTTAGTAAAGAAGGGTATAGAGTTTGTTGGAGCCTCGCCAAATACCAAAATGATTCAAAACCAGTTCCATCAACACGAAGCTGGCGGGCTGTACTCAACAGCCGATTTTAATAGCCCAACAGGGGCCGGTGCTATCATGGGAGATATTATTCGGGGTGAAAACCATTGGAATGGCATCAATTTTACCTCTGAAGCTTATATGGAATGGGTGCCTAATCCAGCCAACTTTGGAGATTATGATCAAGATAATCAATTGCAATGGCCAATCGTTTTCGCAAGAGGCGTGTTTAAAATCAACAGCCCTGGTGACCAAGATCCAAACGATTCTTATTGGGCTTCGCCTAGGAGCATTGGCACTTCAGAAGACTTTAACAACAAGTGGTTTCAAAAACTTATGAATGAAACCCCGTCCGGCACTAATTACTGCCTGGCAAACGGATACGCCCCGGGCGGTGGCGGTTCAACGCTTCAACCGTATGGTGGTGCACCGTCCCTGAGCCAAAGCGATTTATTGATTTTACAAGATCTGTATCCAACAGGCAACGGAATCGGTTGGGCTTGGGATGCTAAGTTTCGCTTTTTTGAAAAGCTCAAAAATGCACCTGAATTACGTCCATCAGGAAGCGTGGCTTCCAATTGGTATTATATTCAACAGGCAAACGCAACAGGAAAGCTTTTCAATGCCTTCGATGGATTGCGGAATTTAAGCATTCTCAGTACTTCACAAAAGGCAGCACTAGACATAGCTTACGCAAACTTAGAGGCCGCTATTCAGGAGGCCAATGATATCAGCACTTATTTGTTTCAAGCTTATGAGGCAGGAAACTCTGGAACCATCAATGCATTGTATGCCCAACGTCAAGCCAATACTGACCTTACGGTTGCCCACACTACGGCTTACGAAAGTTTACTCAACAATGCCCATGCTGGCATCATACAACAGGCTAGCGCATTGCTAAATGATGTGAACGGTATTACATCTTCTACAATCTACGAGGCCAATATGAAAACTGTGCTGCATACCCAATTAGAAATGATTTTGGCAGGTACAGGGATGACACCTACTCAGCGCAGCAGCTTTGAGGGCATAGCTGCCCAATGCCGCTACGAAGGTGGTTGGGGTGTCGTGATGGCTCGATTGATGCTCCCAGAAAACACTTATGATGATGGGGTGCTTTGTGGAGCAGGCGCAAGAACCAAGAACGGGGTCCCAAAGACGGCAGAACCCAATATTATAGTATTCCCCAACCCGACCAAGGATTTGTTGAATCTCCAGATTGGTCAGCCTTTTCAGGAAGGAATTGGTTCTGTTTACAATGTGCAAGGTCACTTGTTGCGCAGCATCGCTTTCTCAAAGGAAATGCCGCAAATGCGGAATATGAATCTCGAATCGGGTATTTATTTCCTCTCTATTGCGCTTGACGGCAAGATTATGCCCATGTGCAGGTTCGTGGTGATACCATAAAGTTGTTTTGTACTACTTTCCCTGTGACTAATCAGTCGCAGGGAAAGTCTTTTTGGCTCTTCCTACTTTGTATATTTCATGCGCACATTTCTGATTCTCTGCATACAACTTTTATTCCTGTACAACACTCATGCTCAAAAACACGACTACAATTGGGTAATGGGCTACGAAGACTTTGTAAATCCCGACCCAGAATGGGGCGGGCTAATCATGGATTTTAACACCACCCCGCCCAGTTTCCATAAGGTGACCACTCACCTTAACTTTAATGCCTTCGGCGTTTCGTGCAGCGATTCTAGTGGCAACTTGCTTTTTTATTCCAATGGTATCCGGATTTACAACAAACAACACACGCTGATGGAAAATGGAGACACAATCAATCCAGGCACATTATGGGGGCAGTGGGAATTCTGGGGTTATGCAAGTCCTGCTGGGGGGCTATGTATACCCGTACCGGGAAAGTCCAAGCACTATTATATGCTTCATCATGCCTTTGTTTACGAACCAACAATAATAGGAAACATACCACTCTACTATACGCTCGTAGATATGAATGCCAATAATGGGTTGGGTAAAGTGCTGAAAAAAAACGTGGTTTTATTGGATGAATTGGTCGAAACACCAATCGCTATAAAACACGGCAATGGGCGAGATTGGTGGCTTATTGTTGGGAAATGGGGTGGTTCTTCAGGTGCAACGGTCTTTTTAATTGACGAGTTTGGGATTCATAACACTGGAGTACAAGATTTGGGGCCTATCCCAGCACTTTGGGAAGGAGGCCAGATTGAGGCTTCACAAGATGGAAATCAAATTGTCCGTGGACAATATTCTGATGGTGCGCGATTTTTTGATTTTAACAGATGCACTGGCGAACTGGGCAATATGCGGTTCATACCTAGAAGAATCTCACGTTCTGCATCGCATTTTTCGCCGGATTCAAAACGTGTTTATGTCCAAACTCAGCGCGTCATGAATACTTTAGACTTAACAGTAATTGACACGACCATAATCGCCGACACCCTGATCCACCACAATTGGTATGCAGATGGTGGTCCCCCATTTTATACTACACTAGGGTTTGGCCAAATGGGGCCGGATGGTAAACTCTACTTCAACCAAGGAACTTCTACCACTACACTCCATGTCATTAATCGGCCTAACCTGCCTGGTCTGGCCAGTGACATCGAGCTAAATGGTGTAACCCTGACCCGTTTAAATGAGTCAACCACTTTTAACCTCCCAAACTATAGACTTGGGGAATGGGAAGACTCACCTTGTGATACTATTAATTTACAGATGCCTGGCGATGGCTTTGTCCGCACATGGTATGAATCAGTACGTTGGCTGCCAGCGGTGCAAGCCCATCGAGCAGCAACCCCTCTTGAAGACACACCTAGTGCCGAATCTTGGGAAGAGGATCCACTAAATTTGATCAATGTATCGATCAAGGCTATACATAACATCCCGCCAACTCCTGCGCAGGTACGGCAAAACATGGAAAAAGCAAGCAAAAAGAAAGGGCATGAAAAAGAATAATAAACAAGTGTTTTGGTATGCAGTGACGTTATTCTCAATTTTTACGGGTACGGCAAATGCTCAAAAACACGACTTCAATTGGGTAATGGGTATGCACGAATTCGCAGGTACTTCTGGCTACAACAATGCCATACTCCATTTTACTCCCAATGGTATTCAAGTAGAGGAAATGGATTTGAAGATGAACTTTGAAAGCACGGCAACTGCAATGAGCGATAGCACAGGGCAATTGCTTTTCTACACCAATGGCTGTTATATTGCCAATGCAGCGGGCGAGCCGATGCCCGGTAGTAGTGGTTTGAACCCCGGTGAGATACACGATTGGGTCTGTGATTTGACTGGATATATCAGTCCCAGAGGCACTATGGCTATCCCTGTGCCTGGGACTCATCATAACTACTATCTTTTTCACATGGGTGTCAGTTACGACCCTGTGCTCAAAATCACTTATGGTCCGTTTTATTATAGCAGAATTGACATGAATGAAAATAGTGGGCAAGGCGCGGTGACTACTAAAAACAACTTGCTTACTGATGGTGATCTAGAGCCATTTACAGCAGTAAGACATGGCAATGGACGTGATTGGTGGTTGGTAATACCAATATATGGTGGTGGAGAATATCGCTTGTTTTTGGTCACACCAGAAGGTGTAGAAGGCCCTTTTTTGCAAAATATAGGATCTTTGATGGATTGCCGCCATATAGGCACAAGTGTATTCTCATTAGACGGTCAAAAATTTGCACGCGCTCAAGACTGCCAGGTTGCTGTGATGGATTTTGATCGCTGTAGCGGCTATTTTTCAAATCCACAAGTGCTGGATTTGCCAGATGGTGTAATTGGGGGCGGAGGAGTGGCTTTTTCACCCGATAACCAAAGGGTACTAGTTAGCACTCAACTTCAAATTTTAGAGGCTGACCTTACAAAGGCTACTCCAGTTTTAGATTCGGCTTTTGTTTGGGATTATCAATGGGGGGTAAGTTTACAGCACATGCAGTACACCCCTTTTGGGCAGATAATCTTGAACCAAATGCACCGAACAAAATATCTGAGTCTTATTGGCAACCCATCGTTGGGCAATGAAGATATGGAATTTGAACCCAAAGGCATCCCTCTGCCTACCTATACCGTCCGCACACTCCCCAACTACCCAAATTACCGCCTTTACGATATACCCGGCAGCACTTGCGATACCCTTGGAATAAACGCGCCAATGGTCAGCACAACAACCCCAAATCTTTCAAAGGAAGAAACCATACAAATTTTTCCCAACCCGACCACAGG
>CANJPT010000182.1 GCA_947476195.1 Lewinellaceae bacterium
ATGTTAAGTCTAGGCTAACTCTTGTCCTATACGTTTTTACTTCAATCGGTTTCTTTTGTCGAAATGATTCCTACAAATTTGTCAAAAGGTAGCCAACCCTTTGCTCTTTCTGCTCGATTAGCGCAATCACTGTATCTTCGCAAACCAAATCACGGAAACGGTGTGCCCTCGGATGTTTTTGACCACCTTCGAGGTCTTGACCTAAAATCTATACCCATCTTATGAACATAAAAACTTCGCTCTCTTTCCTGCTTTGCCTCGTCCTGGCAAATGTGATCCAGGCGCAAAATGCTCCGTTTTTCAAACCAGTTTCTACAGAAAAAATCTCTCTCGCAGAAGGGGTCACTCCAAGAGCATTGCCCAAAAAATTTGACGCTTTCCAATTGGATGATGCTGGCCTAAGAGCTGCCTTAGAAACGGCGCCCTGGGAATTTACCGCAGAAGCAGCACGCAATAAATGTGTGATAAGTATCCCCATGGGCGATGGTAAAACCGAGCAATTCTCAGTCTGGCGCATCGCTATGCTGGATCCCGAATTGGCAGAGGCTTGCCCATATATCCGCACTTACGCTGGGGTTTCACTGACGGATACGCGGCGGACCGTACGGTTCAGCACCACACTCAGGGGTTTTAGGGCCTTGATCCTGCAGCCTGATTTCAGCTCTGCCATGGTCAAACCAATTTTCCCGGGGCAGGCTAACAGTTTGTACTACGCTTACGATCGCGCCGATGCACCGGACGACGGTCCACAGAACTTTCGGACAGGCGTTGCCGCCAATGGTACCGTTTGGTTTGGAGATGGAGAAGAACGGTTCACTCCTCCGGCAGAAGAACGGGGAGAAGAACTTGAGCCCGTGCGACTCAAAGTGTACCGTTTTTGTGTTTCGGCCGTACATCAATTCACGGAGGATCATGGCGGCACCAAGCCTCTGGCACTTTCTGCTGTGACGGAATATACCAATTTCGTGAGCGCCGTTTTCGAGCGTGATATTGACGTTCGGCTTCAATTGACCGCTGCTACCCAATACGTGATGTTTGTGGACGCCAATTCAGATCCTTTCATGGGTCCTGGAAATGCGGATTACATGGCACAGAATACAGCGGTACTCAACCAGTACACCAACTTCAACTCGCATGATCTGGGCCACGTGTATATACGTGGAGGTGGAGGGGTAGCTGGAGCGATTGGAAATGCCTGCGGCTTGAATAAGGCGCAGGGATGCTCTGCTGGCAGCCTCGCTGGTCCAAACGATTATGGCGACCGTTTTCTTTTTGTCGTAGGCCAGGAAGTAGGTCACCAACTTGGCGGTGGCCATACCTGGAGCCACTGTGGCCCGGGCATGAATTCTCAACGCCAGGGTCAAACGGCTTACGAGCCGGGCAGTGGAAGTACCATCATGTCGTACGTAGGGGGATGCGGAGGAGATAATATCCAGTTCAGCGGCGACCTTTACTATCACGGCGGAAGTATCGAGGAGATCAAAACCTATACTACGTTCATCGGCACCTGCGGCACCTGGAAAGAAACTACCAACAATCCGCCCGTGGTGACCTTGCCTTATCAGGATAATTTTAACATCCCAATCTCTACTGCTTTTGAGTTGAATGGCTCGGCCACAGACGCTGATGGTGATCCGCTTACCTATTCCTGGGAAGGAATTGATGCAGGCCCTGAAACACCGCTCGGCCAACCGGAAGGGAATACCGCCATTTTCCGCAGTTGGCCATCGGTTGATGTTTCGAACCGATATTTTCCTCGCCTAAGCATTATCCTGAGCAATAGTGCTGACGTGGCAGAACAACTCCCAACCTACACCCGTGACCTGACTTTCCGCCTTACCGTACGCGACAACAAACCTGACGGCGGCGGAGTAGGACAGGCTGATGTGGCCTTCAAAGCAGTAGAAGTTGCCGGGCCATTTTTGGTCCTTTCGCCCAATACAGCCAGCACCATCTGGCGGGTCGGCGAGCTGACTGAAGTAAAATGGGATGTGGCCAATACGAACGCGGTACCCGTCAATTGCCAACGGGTGAACATCCGCCTCAGCAAAGACGGGGGACATACCTTCCCCATCACACTGGCCACAAATACAGAGAATGATGGCACCCAATATGTATTGGTGCCAGATGAGTTGACGAGCCTTGCTCGCGTCCGGGTAGAAGCTGCTGACAATGTGTTCTTCGACCTGTCCAATGCGAATTTCAAGATCCAAAACCCGGTGCAGCCTTCTTTGACGATGGGCCTCTCGACCGACGGCGGCATCATCTGCCTGCCCGATAATTTCAGCACAGACGTAATAACAGCCTCGGTTTCCGGGTATAGTACGCCGGTTTCGCTGGACTTTCTGGGTAGTTTACCGCCAGGCGCCACCGCAAATTTCAGCGCTACCAACATTAACCCTGGCGAGCAAAGCACGCTAACGGTAGACCTCCAATCGGTCGCGGTGGAAGGCAACTTTAATTTCACGATCCGGGCGATCTCCGGCACGGATACCTTGCTTCGCCCGGTGAGTATGTTCCTTCGACGGAACGATTTTACGGGTTTTGCGCTCCAATCGCCGGCCAACGGCTTAACGGAACAAGCGCTTACCCAAACACTCCGTTGGAGCAAAGGACTCGATGCAGACAATTATGATCTGCAGTTTTCAGACAGCCCTGCTTTCACAACTATACTGGCGTCTTTCTCAAACACTACGCTGGATTCTTTTAAGATCAGCTTTCTGTTAGAAAAAGGAAAAGCCTATTTTTGGCGCGTTCGTCCGGTCAATGAGTGTGGTGTAAGTGCGTGGTCGGAGCCGTTTTTCTTCTCCACTTTTGCGGAAGATTGTTTGAGTTTTACGGCCAATGACCTTCCACAAAATATTTCCACTAATGGAACGCCTACCGTTGAATCCAAAATAAATGTGTTACAGGGTGGAACACTTAGTGACCTGGTTGTGAGCAATATTAACGGCTACCACGAATACTTTAAGGATCTGGAGGCGCATCTCATCAGCCCACAGGGCACGGATGTACTGCTGTGGAAAGACCGCTGTGGCAACTTCAATGGTGGGTTCAATTTTGGGCTTTCAGATGCTTCACCCAGCAGTTTTGCTTGTCCGCCACCGACCGACGGGTCTATCCACAAACCACAAAATCCACTTGGGGCGATCATTGGCCAGAATTCCACCGGCACCTGGACCCTGCGAATTCGGGATAAAGTGTCCGGTTCAGGCGGCACCTTGTCTAACTTCAGACTTCAATTTTGCCAATCGGTGAATATTCAGCCTCCATATTTGGTGAATAATATCGTGATGCCCTTACCCAGTGGTACCAATCGCGTGATCACCCCCGACTTTTTGCTTGCAGAAGACCCGAACAATACCCATGCTCAACTAATTTTCACGGTAATGACCGTGCCGGAACGAGGCATCATCACCAAAGAAGGCACCGGGGAGTTGAAAGCAGGCGATCAGTTCACCCAGGCTGATCTTGATGGAGGTCTGATCCGCTTTTTCGACTATGGCGTAAACACCGACCCGGATGGATTCCACTTTATGGTGACGGATGGAGAAGGTGGATTCTTTGGTTCGCCCAAGTTTTTGGCCCAACCCTTGGTTAGCACTCAAAATCCTGATCTTAGGGCGATTGACTTCTCTATTTCCCCCAATCCTGCGGGCAGTTCCGTTTGGGTGGCCTTTGGTCAGGCCCTGGGCTCAGCTGCACAGGTGAGCCTTTTCAATATGGCCGGCCAATTGATCTATACCGAGAATATGGCTTCCGGCCAGGAGCGCCTGCAAGTTCAGCTGGCGCATTTGCCCAGGGGTATTTATGCGGTTCGGGTAGAGACGGAAGGAGGTGTTGGGGTGCGGAAATTGGTTGTAGAGTAAGGGTTTCGAATTATTCTAGACGCATGAAATTTGGCGTTTGATAATAGCTGCAGCGCAGCAAAACGTCTTTAGAAAATAATGCAGATAACAATACAGGAGGTGCAGCACACCGAGACAACCTTAGGTTAGGGTTGTTCGGGTGCGCTGCACCTTCTGTACTATTGCCTGTTTCCGCCCAGCGAGGGACCTGCTGCTTACACCCACCACATTCCATGACAAATCTTGGCGACTCAGGTAGGCAAAAATGAGGCTGAATAGCAACTGATAATCAAGTACTTCTGTGTGCATACCACTGATTGAAGCCCAGTCAAGCTACAATTAGTGCATTACAACCACTTTACCAGATTGAATTTCAAACCCATCACTCGTTAAGGTGTAGAAATACAAACCAGCCGAAACTTCTTCCGTATTCCAAACAGTCGTGCTTCGAAAATCCTTGACCCACAACAAGTTTCCCCTTACGTCGAATACACTTAGCAGCGCAGGGTTGGATAATTCAGGAAGATCAAAAGTAACCTGTGTGCTTGCTGGGTTGGGATAAACACGCAATTGTGCCGCTTCCCCATCAGGCAGCTCCGGCAATAATCCGGATGTTTGACAGAGCGTATCTACACAGCCATCGTTGTCCACTTTGATAAGCCAACCGAAGGACTGGGCTGGCGAAGGCTCATAGCGGTCAAACCAGATAGCCCACACTACACTTCCGCTGGACAACACCGCCAAGCCCCCAGGGTAAGAAATGCCCTCATATCCTAAAGGAGCTTTAAGTCGTACCGTCCAGAACGTATCACCCTGGTCATTCAGTTTGACAAGACAGTTGTAAAAGGTAATATCGTCCTGACCCGGGCCGGTCTTGTAGGCCCAGGTGCCACTGGCGACCCAGTTACCATCGGGTGTAGGCACTAAGTCTCCAATACGATTGACGGCAGGTCCCAGGGGACTAAGCACTTTTTCCCAGATTAAATTAAAGCTGCTGTCGCGCCGAACAGCCTTGATATGGTTGCCAGTCTCATCCGGTGACACGATTTCATGGGTGGCGGTCAAATAGATCCATCCATTATCTTTGGTTTGTTGTAGGCCCATTGCCCCAACTTCCGCATTGAGTGGACTAAACCACTCCCACTTCATCACTCCCATTGAATCAATCGCGAATATCCAGCTTTTGCCCCAGGAAGCTGGCAGTGGTGTTCCCTGAGGAGAAACCCGCCCTCCCCCGATCACATAATTATTGTCATCGGTCTTGATCAAACTTTGTAAAATGTCATTCTTGCCCGCCTCACCATAAATTCTGCTCCATACTTTGTTGCCTGCAGGCCCGACTCGTTTGATGAAATTATCCGAGGAATAGTCCAAATTCTGAACGAATCCTCCGATTAAGAGTCCACCATCGGACATTTCTAAAATACGACGGGCAAACATTGTTAATATATTATCGACACTGTAAATTTTATTGGAAGTCACTTCTCCAGCTTCATTAAAAAAAGTAGTTGAGGCTTGATGTCCAATAAATGTA
Organism: Lewinellaceae bacterium; assembly: GCA_947476195.1. Lineage (GTDB taxonomy): Bacteria > Bacteroidota > Bacteroidia > Chitinophagales > Saprospiraceae > M3007. The sequence goes on from CANJPT010000182.1 coordinate 5,383, forward strand.
GTACTGATTACCGCATATCCCCCAACACTGCGTCTCACAATGTCATTACATTCCTCGGCTAGAAGATGATCATTTGCCAGATGGAAAAAATTGCGATCTAAAATATTTCCAAAACTGTCAAGCATTGTCAATGCAACTGCTATATAGGGCAAAGAAGCCGTTGTATATGAGTTGCCAAATGCAACAATTGTATCGCCTTTTACCAATAAGTTTGAAAAATGAGAACCGTAAATTGCGCTATCTCCCAATGTATACAAACGGCTGAACCCTCCCCCACTTTGAGCATAGAACCCTGCTATCTGAAAGCAAAAAAAGATAACTAAAACGATATGTTTCATAGCAAAAAGAGGACACCCCCATGGCGTTTAAAGGCCATAGGGGTGTCTGGTTTGTAGATTATTTTACTATAGAAATTTTGCCGGAAAAAACAGGCTGACCTTCACAAACAAGTGTGTAGAAGTATAGGCCAGAAGGAGTGTCCCTTGTTTGCCAAACCGCTTTGCTTTGGGTGATAAGTGACCATAATACCTTGCCCGAAAGGTCGA
>CANJPT010000183.1 GCA_947476195.1 Lewinellaceae bacterium
CCACGCATCACGTTGATGGCATTGGTGTAAAACTCCGCGGCCACCCGGGCCGTCTGCTTGTCTTTGGCAAAGGTGAACATGCCCACCCCTGGCCAGAGAATGACCACCGGATTTGGATCGCGCATGGCCGGGCTGTTTGGATGCTTGCATGCTGCATAATAGTCTGCGTACATCTGCCGGTAGGCTTCGAAGGCAGGGGTCAGTTTTTCTTTGACGCTTGGTAGATCGGACAAGTCCGCATCGGGTTTCAAGTCCAGTACCAGCGGACTGATCTTGGTGCGTAAAAAGTGATCGGGACAGGAAGTGCCGAGCGGCGCCAAACGGGCCAGATCGTTTGAATTGATAAACTGTAAAACGCGGGCATCATCAGTAAAATGGCCGATCATGCGGTTTTGGCTGGAACAAAAGCCACGAAGTATTGGAGCGAGGGTGGCGGCTTGTTTTTTAGCAAGCGATGAACTCCCCGATCCCGATTTTATCGGGATTAAACTTTCGGAAGGTTGTATTCCCAGCTTGGGACCGCCAAATACAGGCCGATTTTTACCTTCATTTTTCTCCAGGTATTCTGCACACAACTCAATGACATCCAGGGTGTTGATATAGCTTTCATATGCGGTATCGCCCCAGGTAAACAAACCATGCGAACCGAGCATGATGCCCCGCAAAGCGATGCCTTTTTTCGCATTTTCTTCCAGACAATCCAGTAACTGTAACCCCAGATCAAAGCCTGGACGCTGCCAGCCTACCCATCCAATAGTCCCGCCAAACAATTCACGGGTGATACGTTCGCCGTCTTTAGCTGCTGCGATCGCAATGGCCGCATCTGGGTGCAAATGGTCAATATGTTTGAATGGTAAAAAGCCATGCAAAGGCGTGTCGATCGAAGGTGCTTTGGAGGCCAGGTCGTAGATGCAATGATTGAAAAGCTCGACTATTTCGTCTTCGTGTTCCAGGCCGCGATAGATGTTTTTAAGACTGCGCAAACGATCGACATACAAAGCTGCCAATCCGCTGCGCTTCATGGTGCCAAGGTCGCCACCGGAGCCTTTGACCCACATCACTTTGACTTCGTTCCCGGTAAGCGGATCTTTAGCTAGGGCTTTGCAGGAGGTATTGCCGCCGCCGTAATTGGTGAGCCGGAGATCAGTGCCAAGGAGATTAGAGCGATAGACTAACAAGGCAACTTCATCGCCCGCAATTTCGGCCGCTTTTTCTTCGTCCCATAGATAGGAAACGTGTTGATAGGTTCTAATAGACACGGTTTTTAGTTTGATTGGTGTCCCATTGTATAATTATGAAACACGTATGACACGAATTTTATTTCATCGAATTACCCCATCCTACTAATAATACCGACAATAAGATCACTCCCACGCCAGACAGAATGGTCGCAAATGTACGCCGGCTCACCCCTTTCCATTCTTTCAAAAACAAGCCCCAGGCACTGGAAACCAGAATGATAAAGGCCATGTGCAAAATCCAGGATGAAGCACCATTGCCCATTTTAGACTCGCCCATGCCATAGAAAAAAAACTGCATGAACCAGGTCGTGCCTGCCAGTGCGGCCCAGCCATAGTTGCGGAGCAATGCTGATTGCTGGTTGGTGTAATCACCGAAGCTTTTGTTCCGGTAATTCAGCAACATGCTCCACAGAAAATTGGTCGTCAGGCCACCCCAAAGCAGTACCACAAAAATTACATTGTTTTGGAAAAGTGGATTGGCGCCATATTCGATGGCCACAGCAGCCATGTCCTTTCCAGCTTCAATTCCGAAATTGAAGCAAGCCGAAAGGACCCCTGAAATGGTAGCAACGAGGATTCCTTTGGTCAGATTGAACTCGGCCACCCCTTCTTTTTTCGTCGCATCGTCCAGTTCTTTTTCCTTGAATGTTCCAGCCTTGCCGCAAATGGCAATACCTGCCAGACAAACCAACACGCCAAACAAGATCAATTGTCCGCCCGAACTACTCATCATCTCTCCAATGCCCACTTTCCCGACTACTGGACTGATCGAATAATAAATGGGGGGAACCAATGCCCCAAACGCCGAACAATACCCCAAGGCCACACTCATGCCCAGACTCATACCCAGATAGCGCATGGCCAGTCCAAACGTCAAACCTCCGATCCCCCAAAGCAAGCCGAAAAAATAGGTCCAGAACAAGGTGCCCCCATCAGTGCCTCGTATGATGTCCATAAAATCAGGAACAGTCAATGATGCCGCAATGAATGGCACAATTAGCCACGAAAACAAGCCGCCCACGATCCAGGCACTTTCCCAGGACCAGCCCTGGACTTTGCGAAAGGGAACGTAAAAACTACCGGAAGCAAAGCCACCGATGAAATGGAAAATGATGCCGAGGAGAATTTGCATGTTGTGGAATGTGTTCTATGTGATAATGTGGTCAATGTGTAGCTCGAGTGCTTTGGATTCGTTTGGAGTCAATTTGATTAAGATTATTTTTCACTTTCAGATACCGAAAAACGATACTTTCCCGAGCCTGTTTTCAACACAACATATCCATTTTCAGTGCCATTGATCTTGATTTCTGGCAGGCTTGGCAGGGTTTTCCCACCCTCTTTTATGGTACTTGCATCTGAGGTGGGTACCAGAATTGTAGCGGTAGTATTGGGCGGGATTTCAACCTCAAGTGTCAGCATTTTACCGTCCTGTTTCCAACCACTGGATACCAGACCGTATAAGGTTTGGAGGGTTGCTGTGGCTTCTGTAAAACCGCCGCCCGGATGGGGTTTTATGCGAATGGCCTTATAACCAGGTGCATCATTCCCGGTGTCAAGGCCGGACATAATCCGGTACATCCAGTCGCCAATGGCCCCGTAAGCATAGTGGTTGAAGGAATTCATCGTGACGGCCTGAAAACTACTGTCAGGCCGGATGCCATCCCAACGCTCCCAGATGGTGGTGGCGCCCATCGTGACCGGATAGAGCCAGGAAGGATAGGTTTTTTGATTCAAAAGGGTGTAGGCCAGGTCATTGTACCCAAAGCGTGTGAGGACATGACAGAGGTAAGGTGTGCCGAGAAATCCAGTGGTGAGGTGATTGCCATAACTCTTGATGTTCTCCGCCAGGTTTTTAGCTGCCTGCTCCCGCTGGCTTTCTGGCAACAGATCAAATTGCAAGGCCAGCACATAAGCCGTTTGAGTTGGGGAAAGCGGCCGGCCATTGGGCGTAACATACTCATTCAGATAAGCTGTTTTGATTTTTTTCAACAATTCAGAATAGGTCGAAACCTCGTCATTTTTACCCAAAACCAGTGCTGCGTTGATGAGCAACTGCGTAGAATGAGCGTAAAAGCACTGCGCGATCAGGTACTTATCTGTGATGGCCGAACGACCGTCATTGTCATCTGCTTTGCTGTAAAACAACCAATCTCCAAAGTGAAAACCCGTGTTCCAAAGGTCGTTTTTACTTTCTTTACGCATGTATTCCACCCAGGCCTTCATACTTGGGTACTGATCTTCAAGTATACGGCGGTCGCCATAGGCGAGCCACATATTCCAGGGTACGATTGTGGCCACATCGGCCCAGCCCGTGGATGCTCCATTTCTCGGACGCAGCACATTGGGGATTACCCAGGGTATCATTCCATCAGGTTGCTGGTCTGCAGCCACGTCTTTCAACCACTTGCTGAAAAAATTGTGGGTGTCAAAATTGAAGGTGGCTGTTCGGCTGAATGCCTGGGCATCGCCCGTCCAGCCGAGGCGCTCATCTCGTTGTGGGCAGTCGGTTGGTACATCGAGAAAATTGCCGCGCTGTCCCCACTGAATATTGTGCTGAAGCTGGTTGATGAGTGGATCTGAACTCGTAAAAGTGCCGGCCGGGCGCATGGCAGAATATAGCGCAACGGCAGTGATATTTTCAGGCTTTAGATCTCCTGGGAAACCCATGATTTTTGCGTAGCGGAACCCATGAAAAGTAAAGTGGGGTTCAAAGTGCTCATCCGCAGTTCCTTTCAAAATGAAATCATCCGTACACCGCGCACCGCGCAGATTGTCAGTGTAGAAATTTCCTTGCTTATCCAGCACCTCGGCGAATTGCAGGGTGATGTGGTCACCACGCTTGCCGCTTGCATTCAACTCGACCCAGCCAACCAGATTCTGTCCAAAATCTGCCACGAGTTCGCCTTTTGGAGTGCGGAAAATTTTGATGGGTTTGAAAATTTCGTGCTTTTGCACCGGTTCATTATAGGTGCCAATGAGGTTTGCTGTTGAAAAGTTTTTAGCCAAAGCATAGCTCCACTTTGAGTCGTCGAAGCCGGTAGAAGTCCAGCCAGACTGTTCCAAACGAGCATCATACAGCTCGCCATGGTAAATTTCCGAGCTTCGAACAGGGCCCTTGGTCGTATATTTCCAGGTGTCGTCCGAGCCGATGGTTTCACGGCTTCCGTCGGCGTATTTAATGTTCAGTTGAAGGAGTAGTGATATATCCTTGCCGTAAAATCCATTTACGTTTGCCCAGCCTATATTGCCACGCCACCAGCCATTGCCAAGGGTAGCGCCGATCGCGTTGGAGCCGCTTTTTAAAAGACTGGTTACATCGTAGGCCTGATATTGAAGACGTTTTTGATATACCGTCCAGCCTGGTGTGAGGTAATCCTGTCCGATGCGTTGGCCATTGATCTGGGCTTCGTACATCCCATGAGCTGTGATATATGCGGTAGCGGAGGCTATTTTTTTCTTTGCCGTAAATTCTTTGCGAAACATCGGGCTCGGTTGGGTCGAATCCTCGGGCGTGGCGATTGAGATCCAGGTAGCTTTCCAGTCGGTGTCTTTCAAAAGTCCCATTTGCCAGTATGCTGGTTCGCTCCAGGGGGAGACGTTTCCTGCATTGTCCCAGACACGCACCTGCCACCAGTATTTTTTATCAGAGATTAAAGCCGAGCCGGTATAAGGTACCCAGACGGAAGCATCCGACTGAATTTTGCCGGAAGTCCAAAGGTTCTTTTTTCCTGCTGACAGGTCGGTTGAATTGGACGCTACCCGAATTTCATAGGCCGTTTGCAGCACATTGCGACGCTCAGCGCTGAGTTGCCAGCCGAAGCGTATTTGTAGTACATCAAGACCGATGGGATTGCTTAGATTTTCAACCCGCGGGTTTTGAACCCGTACCTGGGCGTTAGCTGCCAGGTAACACAGCAGCAAAAGGATAGAAGATGAGTGCTTTAATTGCATTGCTTAGTTTTTTTGCAGCGCAGCAGGCCACAGCCCCAAACTGAGCCAGTAGTAGCAGCATTGTTTTTAGATACTTGCTGAATTTTTATGGATGCAAGTATCAAACTTTTATCTGCTACTTAAGTAATTATTGGTCGGCTATAATTTTCAAGAGCGGAGGGGAGGCTTAACGGCAGTGGTCTGACACCGCAAATAGTTTGAATAATCCAGGTATCCTCCTAAAAGCAAACCTGTTTAGACACATGTATCATACTACTGGATGCTGCTTAAGGTTACAAAAGCCGCCTAAGCGCTTATCCGCGAATTCAATATTGGCCTGAAACCGGCAAATGTTATTTTATCCAGCGCATTAATTTTCGCCAGATCACCTGCGTGCAACTGCAAATTTCGCCTTGCCTGCAATAAAGCTTGCTCGTTTTCGGCTTAAAACCAATGCTCAAATAAGCTCGTACGTTTGCGAGGCTTGCGTTAAAATGTTTCATTGGGATCAGCGTGTAGTAAATCTGGAATACCGGAAGGGTGATCTGGCTCATTGCATCGGGCAATCTAAGTCATCGACTGAGTAGCGCCTTTTTTACCCTATCTTCGCTGAAATACAGGGATTTTATTTTCACGCTAAATCAAGTCCTGGCAACCATTCTGTGTGATTTCCCGAATTAGCCCTACACAAAAAAAAATAAGCGGTTTATGTCTCCATTGGTTCATCGGATTTATATCGGAACGCTGA
>CANJPT010000184.1 GCA_947476195.1 Lewinellaceae bacterium
CTAATAAAGCCTGATATTCTGACCTCGGCATATCTTGAACACCACAAAATATTTCATTCTGTGAAGAAAGACTGTTAACTGTCAACGTAATGAAAAGAGCACCGAGCACCGAGCACCGAGCACCGAGCAAAAAACGAAAGTTTAGACATCATGGCAAAAGGTTTTAGGTAAAAGAACACAGAATTATGTCCCGGTGGCTAAGGTAATCAGCCAGAGCGAGAAGGAAGGAAGAAATTATCTTTTTGCCTAATTTAGGCAAAAACTTTTAGTTGCGCATCACCCCTTTGAGGTCTGATGAATATTTGGCCGATTTACGCGAATCAGTTGGCCTTCAAGGTCACCACCCTTAATTGAAATCGCTTCGTGAATTCGAGCAGCTAAGGCCTGAAAATCACTATCTTCCGTGCATACAATGATACCCGCATGTACGTAGTTTTCGTTCGCATAAATCCTGGCCATCCTTAGGCTTCTTCATTTTCACGAATTTCCAAATCTATTTCCTCGCTGTACGCCTGATAAAAAGCCCAGGTATTATTCAAATCCTGTTGACGCAGGCTTGGGTAATTTGCCAAAAGGGTCTGGTCGGAAAGTCCCATTTTTTTGAAAGATATGAGCGTACGCACGGGAATTCGGGTGCGGATGATGCATGCAACCCCTCCACAGACTCCGGGCGTTTTTTAAATACCCAGGAATTCGCTACTGAAAGACCTGGCTACTTTTTGGAAAAGCTGCGTTTTTTCACCTGGGGACATCTGTGGGAGCAATGCTTCGGCTTTTTGAAGTGCTGTCATGAGCGTATTGATTTTGATACAAATATAGGGACGAAAATGATTTGGGCAAAATCTCATTGCACTTTATCCCACCTTAGTCGCCAAATCCACCCAGCCAAACCAAGTGCCACCCCAACAGCCAGCCAGGCCCCTCCAGGCATTACCCGCAACACAAAGGAAGTCGCCAGAAAAACCGTGGCCCAATGCCCCACAAAATCAAGCCGTTTCGGAACAAAGATACCCCCGAGTAAAAGGCCTAAATGGGTAAATATGAATATATTTTCTGACAATGTTTCAGTTCCAAAAACAGGGAAAGAAAGCCAAATGCCTCCCGCTACTGCTAAAGAAATATACAACCAGCGATAAAACAAATTGACATCCGGCGCACAATCACAACCTGATTTAGGTGCGCCAATTCCTGCAATGATGCGTCGATTATAAGTGATGATCTGATACAAGGGATACAGCAACGGCCTGAACCAACGACTTTGGAACAGCGGCTTAAAAACCGGCATCCGTTCTCCAATAATGAGAAAAAGAGCGTTCAAGCCGTAGGTAACTTCACCTGTTTGGGTGTCGAGCAGGGGAATCTCGTGGCGGGCCCGGTCAAAGTCAATTTTTGCCAGCATTTCAGGACCAACACTCGCGAAACCTTTGCGCTCTTTAAGCCATCCGGCTTTTATAAAACCAGCGGTGTAGGCCTGACACATGGGACATGCATCGTCGTAGACAATTACTTTATTATCAAGCGTTTCCATAAAAAATCTGGTTTGTTTCGATGGGAAACAAACCGGGTAAAATTAAGTTTCAGAAAAAATTGAAAACTCAACGCTTGACATCCATAATCGTTCCATTAGACATTAAGCCGGGTAGTTCTGCTCTGGAATATCCAAAACCGGTATCCTCATAATTTTTGTCTTTTTCAATGGAAGATATACCGGATTGCTTGTTCACGATATATCGATTTTCAGCTAAAAAAACAGAATCTGACGTAACACGAACTACTTTTTTAGTGGTGTATTCACCGTACTCGACCTTGATCTCATAGACATCTCCTGCAGCTGGTTCAGCCAGAAACTGTTTGTTTTCGGCCTCGTTTTTTATATTAAAATAACTGCCCAGCATAACGATCCCACCAATGATGAACAAACCGGAAAAGTGTTTCAGTGGCGTTTTAGTCTCCGAAATAAGGGGAGCAATGGCATTTCGCATTTCCTGAGTCATTTCTTTTTCCTCAAAGGTCTTCCGACAATGCTCGCACTGGGCTGTAATTGCTCTGCCGGTTGGAAACATCGGAATCCAGTACAGATGCCCGTATTTTCCGATTGCGGCGCCATGAATGGAACCCTTGGTTTGACAGCTTGGACAAGTTAGTCCGGCAAATCGGTCTATTTTAAGCACTGAGGCTTTCTTTCCAAAAAATATCATATGAATAGTGATTTTTTTGAATAACAACTGACGGAAATTGGTTTTCGAAAATGTGAACTACTTGCGTTATTGACCGGGTGACTTTGAGTCACCCGGTCAATAAACCCCGATTCCCGTATTCGACATCGGGTAACAGACAAGACGCGTTTAGGCGTAAAATTGGCCCTTATTTAAATCTTTCCGCCACCACCAACTCCTTAGAACCGGCAGTGTAGGCATAGAATCCCTCTCCGCTTTTGGCACCGAGTTTTCCGGCAGTCACCATGTTGACCAGCAGCGGACAAGGCGCATATTTAGGATTGCCAAAACCATCATGAAGTACTCGCAAAATAGACAGACAAACATCCAGCCCAATAAAATCAGCCAGCTGAAGGGGACCCATTGGATGCGCCATACCCAGTTTCATGACCGTATCAATGCCCTCTACATCACTTACGCCTTCATAGAGTGTATAGATCGCTTCGTTGAGCATGGGCATTAATATTCGATTTGCTACAAAGCCTGGGTAGTCATTTACTTCCACCGGGACTTTACCCAATTGCCTGGACAGATCCATTACCCGCTGACAAACATCATCAGTTGTTGCATAACCACGAATCACTTCCACAAGCTTCATCACCGGTACCGGGTTCATGAAGTGCATTCCTATGACCTGCGTAGGACGTTGTGTTGCCGCTGCTATCTGGGTGATGCTGATACTGGAAGTATTGGTGGCAAGGATCGCGGCAGGCGGTGCATGCTGATCTACGTCCGTGAATATTTTGAGCTTCAGGGTAGCATTCTCCGTGGCCGCTTCTACCACTAGGTCTGCATTGGATACCCCTGCCCGCAAATCAGTCATGGGATGGATCCGCCGCAATGTTTCGGCTTTTTCTGCCTCGCTCAGGGTTCCTTTAGCGATTTGGCGATCCAAATTTTTACCAATAGTAGCAAGTGCTTTGTCCAGTGCAGAAGCTGCTACGTCTACGAGAGTCACATCGAAGCCATTTTGGGCAAATACGTGGGCAATCCCGTTGCCCATGGTGCCACTTCCAATTACAGTAATATTTTGCATTTATTGAGTGAATGAGTGAGTGAGTGAATGAGTGAGTGAATGAGTGAAGCGCACTTTAGTCCATTTTCATTGCCTTTACCATATTGGATCATAACCAAAACCAGGCAAAGCTCATAGTTTATCGTTCATAATTCCCTACTTCCCCAATTTCCCCCGCCATTCCTGGATGGCTGCCTGAATGGCTTCTTTGCGGTTTTCCGGGTCAGGGTGACTACTCTGAAACTCGGGGGTGCGGTTTGGCCCGGCGGCTTGTTTGAGTATTTCCATGACGCCAATCAGGTATGCAGGGTCATAACCCGCTTCGATCATAAAGCGCACGCCAAGATTGTCACTTTGCAGCTCTTGACTACGTCCGTATTTAAGTTGGATCATATTGGCTACGGATTGTGCGATATATCCGGAATTGGGGTTTGTTGGATCGTATGTTGCCATCGTAACGGCGCCCGTGATCCCTTGGGCAAGCTCCATCTGCGCAAGTTTTTCTGCACTGTGTCTGGCTACGACATGACCAACTTCGTGTCCAAGTACGCCTGCGAGCATATCTTCATTGAGGGTCTTCCTATCAGTGGTAAGTCGTAATAGCAGGCCTTCTGTTATAAAAATCTGACCGCCAGGCAGTGCAAAAGCATTGATCGTTTGTTGGTCGGCCAGAAGGTGAAAGTCATATTTATACGGAGTATGTGCCGCTGCTGAAGTTTGGACCACTTTTTGCCCTACTTTTTTGACAATATCTGCGGCTTGCTGGTTTCTACTTATTCCGCCCATTTCATGGGCCATTTGTGGGGCACTTTGCACACCCATGGCTATTTCCTGTTCCGGCGAGATAGAGATATGCTGTGTTTCTCCCGTGATTTCATTCACAGAACTTTGACCATAATATTTACAGACAGCAAAACCAGCCATTACAACAGCAACTATGAGCGTAGGCGGTATGCGGAACCCGCCGTTTTGATTTTGTCCGAACATGATTGGATAATATATTTAGAAAAAGGTAAGAATTCCAAGGACGAAAGTCGCTTAGGTTTTTGAAAGCACAAAACTTTCCGAACTTTTGAACTTTCAGCACACAAGGCAGTTCACATGTTCTAACTTTGCAGAAATTTAAAAAAGCAATCTACACCACGCCCTAATCTATATTTTTCGACTTTTTTCCCATGGATTTACTGAAGCAACTTTTTTCCGAAAAAGCACAAGCCCTCTCCAAAGAGGTAAAAGAACTCCTTCAAGCACACGGCAACGTGAAGATCGACGATGTGTCGCTTGAGCAAGCCTATGGCGGCATGCGCGATATCACAAGCATGATCTGGGAACCCTCGCTCCTGGATCCTGAAGAAGGCATCCGTTTTCGTGGCTACTCTATTCCCGAACTACGCGAAAAACTCCCCTGTGCTAAAAATAGCAAAGAACCCTTACCTGAGGGTCTTTTCTGGCTCATGCTCGTTGGAGAGATTCCTACACAGGAGCAGGTTAAATGGCTGACCGAAAATTGGGTGCGCCGCGCCAATGTTCCGGAACACGTTTTCCGTGCCATAGACGCGATCCCGCTCGATGCTCACCCTATGACCCAACTTTCCGTGGGGGTTATGGCAATGCAGAATACCAGTGTATTCGCACAACGCTATACTATGGGTATGACACGTTCTGAATATTGGGACGCGACTTATGAAGATTCCATGAACCTTGTGGCCAGACTTCCGCGTGTGGCAGCCTATATCTTTCGCCGTGTGTACTTCAATGGAGAACATTTACTTCCTGATATCTCGCTGGATTGGGGTGCAAACTTTGCCCATATGCTGGGTTTTGGTGACGAAGGCTTCAAGGATTATATGCGCCTTTTTCTCACCATCCACGCAGATCATGAGGGTGGCAATGCTTCCGCACATACAACCCACCTGGTTGGCTCCACACTCAGTGATCCATACCTATCTTTTTCAGCAGCCTTAAATGCACTTGCTGGTCCGCTACACGGCCTTGCTAATCAGGAAGTTATACGCTGGATTCAAAAAATGGTGGATACCTTAGGAACCAACAAACCTTCCCGCGAGCAGATCAGTGATTATGTAAAAAGCACCCTTGCCAGCGGCAGAGTCATACCTGGTTATGGCCACGCTGTATTGCGCAAACCAGATCCTCGCTTCATGGCGCAACGCCAGTTCTGTGAAGACAATGTGCCGGATGATGATCTCGTCAAAGTAGTTTGGAAAATATTTGATGTAGTACCACCTATTCTCAGCAGCCTTGGCAAAGTAAAAAATCCATGGCCAAATGTGGATGCCCATTCAGGTGCGGTGCTCATTCACTATGGACTAACACAATACAATTTCTACACCGTTCTTTTTGGCGTGAGCCGATCACTCGGTGTATTGGCTGCACAATGCTGGGCACGGGCACTTAGCCTTCCACTCGAACGTCCAAAATCTGTTACCACTGCATGGGTTAAAGAATTTTTGGAAAAAGAAGGGAAGCTGCAGAAAGAGGAAGAGAAGTAGTGGCGACTATATGTGAAAAGTATCTAGTGCCGCGCCCGGCCATTAAGGTATGAATTGGGGAGGCAAATTTTTTCTTTATCAAGGCGTGAGAAGGGCGCAATGCGGGACATTTTAACCGACGAACAACGCAGAGAAAGGAAAAATTAGACCGCCATATTCACACCTTAATGGC
>CANJPT010000185.1 GCA_947476195.1 Lewinellaceae bacterium
GATGGCACCAAGCAAAGATGGTTCGTTATTAGCACCGCCAATAAACATAGTCTTTACTTCATCCACAGACACACCTACGTCACCGCCTTGTTTAACCTTCAGCATAACCTGCTCCAAAAAAGCAATTTTCACACTGGTCAACGTACAGTTGGCGCATTCGCCAACCATGGCGTTTTGCATTACAGCTGGTGTGTTGATGTTAGTTGGAGTAGCTTTTGTTGGAGCTACCTGGGGAACATGCAGTTGATCCAGCGCGCCGTTGATATCCACGATTGCCGTAGCAGGTGGAACCCAGTTTTGCGCCGAAAGGCTGATTGTACCCATGAAGGTCAACACTGCAAAGAGTGCGATGCGAATGAAATTCATTCTTTTCATGTTGTTAAAATTTGTGATGAAAAATTAGGTGAATTAATGTTGTAGTTATGGTTGAAATGGGCGTTTTTTTTACAAAAAAAGCATTGGGTATGAGGACTTGAGTCCTCATAGCCAATGCTATTGAATATGAATAAAAGAAAAGAAAGTCCAGTTTCTTTGCATTAGTACAAAAACATGGAGTAAAAAATGACTCGAAATTACGAGCTGGATTAACATCGGATAATTGATAGGCGTGCATGATGACGTCAAGGACATCAAGCACGTCTGAGGCTTCCCGTAATGCGGGAAAATCCTGCCTTCACTAGAAGTGGTGGCAGGTACCGAACCATCGCAAAAAAAGCTGCTGTGGCTAAGAAGACCGCCGTTGAATTAAATCAAGTAGGCGGGTAAAGAAACTGCACTGTAACGCAGCAAGCCGGAGGAGGAAAGTGGACAAATCAGAAGACTAATCTGCCCAGCTCGTCATAGACGAGACCAACTTCGCTCATGAGTTTATTTCTGTCGGTTAGTGGATTAAAACATCCTATATAATAAAGATGCTTGGCAAAGGTAACTACAAACAAGATAGCTTGTACGTTAGGTTCTAAGTTTTTTCTAAGGAATGGATTGCGAATATTTTATTACCAACCTTGAGGAGGGAACGAGCGTTAGACATTGGAGGTTGAATATTGGATATTTTAATCTTTACCTTTGCCGTTCAAAAAAACAAGGTTTTTCAAGTCCAATTTTATTTAAACATGAAGCATTCCATTTTCGCGCTTTTCGCGCTCACTTTATTGACACTGGCATCCTGTCAGAACACCCCATCTGGTTCCGCTTCAGGCACCATTCCTGAAAACATTTCAAATGCTACCCCCGCAGCTGACCCTAAATTACTTGCTGAGCAGATACTGACCGATATGCTCGCAGCCAGAAAAGAAGCAAAGAACTATGCGCCAGCCCATGAACAAACTTTTGAGTTGATCAAAAGCATGAAGATGTCTTATGCCAGTCAGGGCGATGCCGAAAAAGAACACATCAAAAAACTGGTGGATGATGCAATGTTGTTTTATCAATCCTTTCAAACCTACAAAACAACTGCCGACAACCTCGATTCGATCAGTACACAACTATTGTCCCACCGATTGAACCTGGAAGTAGCTCAGCAGGAATATGTTGTAGCACGAAAGCAGTTGCAGGAAGCTGGTAGCAGCCTTAAGTCAGACCATGAAAAAATGTTAGCTGTAAAAAGTGAATGGGAACGGGATTTCCCTGGATTGGGCAAGAAATGATCGTTTCAACTAAGCGCTTATTGACACCATATATATTGGTGTAACAGAGCGGTCTCTTTGTTTTGGACCAGTGCGCTAACTTCCTAGCTGCAGCATTATCGCATCTCTGCAGGTTGGGCTACTTTTGCGTGCTTAATTTCGATCTGGCTCTTATATGAGCCCTACAAAACAGCATTTTGCGCAAAAATTATGAGCAAAAAAAAGCAACAACCTACTTCAATTTCTACCTTAAAAACCTCGAAACGCAACCCGGCTAGAGCCAATTCATCCAATCGCACCCGGCAAACAGTTCTCTTGTTGCTTTTACTGGCTGTTGGAGGATTTGCTGCCTGGAAATTCTGGTTTAAAAAAGCCGACGGATTTTCACTGGAGGCTGCGCACGGTGCGGAAGAGACCCTGACGGCTAAAAACCCAATGCTACAATTGCTCAGCGCAGAAGAGACTGGTATTGACTTTCAAAACCGGATCATTGAAACTGCCGAGAATAACATTAACAACAACATAAACCAATACAATGGTGGTGGGGTCGCAATCGCCGATGTGAACAATGACAATCTGCCTGATATTTATTTTGTGTGCACTAATGGAAAAAACAAACTGTACCTCAATCAGGGAAATTTAAAATTCAAAGACATCACCGACGCCGCTGGCCTGGGTTCAGAAGATGGCTTTGAAACGGCGGTCACCGCTGCTGATGTCAATGCCGACGGTTTTCTCGATTTCTACGTTTGCCGCGCCGGCCCAATCAATAATGCAGAACGGGTCTGCAAGTTGTATATCAACAATGGTCTTTCAAAGGATGGGGCTGTGACTTTCAGCGAAAAAGCGAAAGAATATGGCCTTGCCGATAAAACCCTCGCCACTGGTGCTAACTTTTTTGATTACGATAACGACGGGGACCTGGATTGTTATATACTGAACTATCCTCAAGATCTGGAAAACGTCGCCAAACTCCGAATGAAATACGGCCCCGATGGTCAAACACTTGAGCCAGACCTTACGCCCGACAGCCCTGCCGACTCTGACCACCTCTACCGAAACGATAGCCCCCTTAGCAGTACTCCAAACAGCGGAGGCACCGCAGCATTGGCTACTCAGCCAAGCTTTGTAGATGTTTCCCAACGATCGGGCATTTGGAATTTTGGCTTCGGACTAAGCGTGTCTGTCACCGATATCAATCGTGACGGCTGGCCTGACCTTTATGTAAGCAACGACTTTACAGAAGCAGACAATTTTTTCATCAACAACCAGCATGGCGGGTTCGACGATCGGATGAATAGCTATTTCCGCCACTGTACCATGAGCTCAATGGGTACAGATCTGAGCGATTTTGACAATGACGGTTTGGTGGATGTCCTGTCTGTAGATATGCTCCCCATGAATAACTATCGTCAAAAAACCCTGAAAACTACGAACGCGCTCAGCCGCTATCTGATGATCGTAAAAAACGGCTATTTCGAGCCCGTTACAAGAAATATGCTGCAGCGCAACAACGGGAATGGCACGTTTAGCGATATCGCCTGTGCTGCGGGTATTTCTAAGACAGACTGGTCCTGGAGCTGCTTGCTGGCCGACCTGGACAATGATGGCCTGAAAGACCTGCACATAGCCAATGGTTATCGTCGGGAAATTACGAACCGGGATTATCAGGAATTCATGATGCCTGAAATTGACAAGGGGATGGCCCAAAACAAAAAAAAGACGCTGGATAATATGATGGACTACCTGGACCGTATCCCTTCCTACAAGGTGCGGAATTTTGTCTATCAAAATAAAGGCGACTGGCAATTTGCCGATCAAAGCGGCGAATGGATGACGATGCCCGCTTCCTGGTCCTGTGGAGGTGCATGGGCTGACCTGGACGCCGACGGCGATCTTGATATGGTAGTGAACAACCTTGAAGCGCCTGCATTTGTATATAAAAATCTTAGCCGGGAACAAAATGGCAGTAATTATCTACAAGCTAAACTACAAGGAAGTCCGGCCAATCCTTTTGCGGTTGGTGCCTCCGTTTTAATTGAATATCAAGGCAAAACGCAATACCAGGAGCTATATCCCAACCATGGCATTTTTTCGTCGGTAGAACACCTGATACACTTCGGGCTGGGCCAGACTGCACAGGTAGATAAATTTACCATCCGCTGGCCAGACGGTAAAACCCAGACACTGACCAACGTGCCGGCCAATCAAAGACTTAAGCTCCGATGGGCAGATGCTGCCGGTTATGTCGCTTCTTTGGTCCCGGCAGCACCGACCAACACCCTTTTTACAGACAAAACAACTCTTTCTGGCGTTAATTTTACGCATAAAGAAAACCAGTTCAGCGATTTTGAAACCTGGTTGTTAAACCCCTGGACGGTGACAGACCTTGGTCCGCTGATGGCACAGGGCGATTTAAACGGGGACGGGCTGGACGATTTCTTTATTGGAAACGCAAGCAATCAAAATGCAGGCGTTTATATCCAGAACGCAGGTGGCACATTTCGCCCCTCGTCGGCAGCCACCTTTGAAAAAGACAACAGTTTTGAAGACCACGGCGCTACCTTTTTCGATGCGGATGGAGATAAAGACTTGGATGTCATTGTTTTAAGTGGTGGCGCAAATGCTAGTTCCGAATCCGCCTGGCAAAGCCGCCTTTATATGAATGATGGTAAAGGGAATCTCACAAAGGCAGAAAATGCTTTTGGGCCGTTCAATGTATTTGGGCTTCGGGTGGTTGCCCATGACTACGATGGCGATGGCGACCAGGATCTTTTCATTGGCGGCCGGCTGATACCCAAAAACTGGCCACTCACTCCTCGCAGCGTGGTGCTCCAGAATAATGGCGGAAAATTTACGGATGTAACCAGCCAGGTAGCCGGCGATTTTGAACGCTGCGGGATGGTAACCGACCTCAACTGGGAGGATCTGGACGGCGACGGGCAAAAAGAGTTTGTCGTTGTGGGTGAATGGATGCCCGTGTCAATCTTTAAATTGAAAAACAATCGTTTAGAAAACGTTACTGCGGCATTTGGTTTAGAAAAAAGCAACGGCTTATGGAACCGGCTGGTTTTAGCTGATCTCGATAAAGATGGTGATTATGACCTCGTGACCGGCAATCTGGGTCAGAACACTCGATTCACCGCCAGCGCCGCTGCACCCTTGCGCTGTTATGCCAAAGATTTTGACAACAACGGCACCTTAGACCCCATCGTTGCCCTTTCGGAAGACAATAAATTCTACCCGATCATGCAAAAAGAGGTCCTGATGAAACAGATACCCTCGCTAAAAAAGAAATTCCTCTACTCCGAAGACTACGGAAAGGCCACCATGAGTGATATTTTCCCTCAAAAAGACCTTGATGCTGCGCTTAATCTCTTCTGTTTCGACCTGGAAACCTGTTGGTGGGAAAATCAGGGCGGAAAATTCATCCGTCACGCCCTGCCTAAACAGGCACAATTATCACCTGTTCAAGGGATTGTAGCTGCGGATCAGAACGGAGATGGACAGGTTGACCTGATGATGGCCGGTAATAAATATGGATTTGAGGTGGAAACCAACCGCTGTGATGCGAGCAACGGCGCCTTATTTTTAGGCGATGGGAAAGGCAACTTCAGCTGGCTTGACAATCTTCAAACCGGTTTTTGGGCCACCCATGAAGCCCGAGACCTGGTGATGCTGCGTGGCTCCGGTGGAAAGCATGTTTTTGTCGTGGCTAATAATAACCGACCTGCGCAGATCTATCAGCGCTGAGTGGTCAAAAAAATCTGTACTATCAGTCTCTATGCCTTGCATTACTTTTGCAGCCTTGCCGGGTAGGGGTGACTACCAAACCTGGTCCCCCATTTTATTCGTGACCAATAGTAGTGTCCCCACCCAAGGACAATGACGGTATCCTCTGAAATTACAAAACCTCATAGGTTTTAGAAACCGGCGAGGTTTTTTTAGCTTAAAATTATGAGCAAAAAAACAAAACAGTCCATAAATCCGGCCTCAGCCGCGTCCTCAGCTCGCCCCCCAGCTTCCGGCAACACATCGGCAGGTAAAAATCCGTCAAACCGCAAGTTTAAATTACTCCTCCTACTGGTATTTCTTGCAGTGGGCGGTTTTGCAGCCTGGAAATTCTGGCCCAAAAGCTCCTCTGGCTATTTGCCTGATGAATTTCATTATGCAGAGCCTACGCTGACCGCGAAGAACCCTTTACTTCAACTTCTGAAGTCAGAAGAAACCGGCATAGATTTTCAAAACGAGATCCATGAGACGCC
>CANJPT010000186.1 GCA_947476195.1 Lewinellaceae bacterium
AACAATTACAGTTCTGATTTTCGCTTGCATAGTGCAAAGAAACGGGATAAATGTGGTCAATGTGTTTAATGAGGTCAATGTGTTTTGGTCTCGACCATGCAGACGTGACCCTCCTTTGCTGTGGTTGTTGGCGAGGACGCCAACAACCACAGCAAAGGAGGGTCAATGTCTTTGAATACAGCCTGGTCAATCTCCCCAGGTCGAGTCCAAAACCTATTGATCCCATTTAAACCCTGGCTACCAACCTAAAAAACCGGCTTAAAAACCAGCTTGCCTGAATCAGCAGTGCGATTAGATAGCCTACCCAGATCCCCTGGGCATTCCATCCCTGATGTACCGCGAGCCAATAACCAATCGGCAATCCGATGAGCCAGAAGGCTACAAAGGAAATGACAGATGGCCACAATACATCGTTTAACGAACGAAGCATGGACATACTGGTTGCTTGTGTGGCATCGGCTATTTGAAAAAGTCCGGCAAAAAAGAGGAGTGTCGTAGCAATGGAAACCACTGCCTGATCTTGAATGTACCACGCGACGATATTCCCGGGAAACAGTAAAAATGCTACTGTGGGAAGTAGCATGATTAGTAGGGCCAGTCCGATGGCTGAAACGCCCGCCATCCATACCCGCACCCTGCTTTTGTAAGCCAGTGCTTGTCCCACACGGATCATACCCGCTGTCGAAACACCCATGATGGTGACATAAGTGACTGAGATCAGATTGATCGCAATTTGGTGGGCGGCCTGTTCCGTTTTGCTAATCTGACCGATGATGACCGTACCTGCGCCAAAAGCCGCAAATTCTACCATGATCTGCAATGCCGAGGGAATGCCGTAGCCGATGAAGGATTTGGTTTTCGACCAAACGGCGTGCAAACTCGTGCGCGCATCCCGGAAATACCGCAGGTCTTTTTTTCGCCAGATTACAACGAACAGCACAAGCGACAATAGTGCATGTGTGATCCCGGTATTCATTGCGATGGCGTTGATACCCATTTTAGGGAGGCCAAATTTTCCAAAAATGAATATCCAATTAAGAAATACATCCAGCGCCAGTCCGGCAATAGACAAGACCATCGTCAGCCGGACATAGGAAAATGCATCTGCAAAATTGACCAGTATAGCAAACAGAATTAGTGCCGGAAGGCTGTAAAGCATGATTTTTAGATATTCTACAGCCAGAATCGTTACCTCCGGATCTTGTTTTAACAGTTCAAAATACTGAATACCCAGCCAAAGTAATGGGCTTGCGACCAGCATAAAAAAAACGCTCAACCAAAGCCCGGCATGTACCAAAGTTCTTACCCGTTCTCCGTCACGCAATTCGTGGGCTTCAGCCACCGGAGTCGGGATCATCCGAACACCGCCCCAGATCAGAAGCATAGACAAGACAAACAATACACTGGCAATACCATAGGCTGCCAGGGCCGTTTCTCCGAGCCTGCCGATCATAACAGTGCCTGCCAGGCCCATAAGGATACTGCTGAGTTCGCCCAACATGAGCGGGAGGGCCAGCTGAAAAGTGCCAGTTAATTCGGAACGGAACCGTTTTCCGCGCCAAAATCGGAGGAGCGGGTTTATTTTAGGCGTGTTGAGGATATTTTTCACCGGACAAAGGACGGGATGAATATACCACATGGCCAAAGCTTTTTTAGGTCTTCCGGATAAATCAGGTCATCCGGGTTGGCGTATGAATCTGGTTTGATGTTTCCGACATGATTAGGATAACAGTATCCCAGGGAGGCTCAGGACTTTTGAATGATCTACAGGCTGCAAAAAAGGCACCCGGAATAATGTGCGTTATCAGACAAATCCAACCGTATTACTTTTGAGGAAAATTTCCATGCTATGTCGCCTGCAGAAACACTTTATTACCAAATTGCGTTTGCATTGCCTGGTTCCGTCGAAAGCAAAATGTTTGGCGCAAAATGTCGCCAATGGTAAAGCATTGGCCTATGTTCGGAAAATTAATAGTAACCAGTTCAACCTATCCTGGTTTTGAAGCAATGGCGAATCCTGGCGAAAAATTTCAAATGGGGTGTTATTCATTGGATGGATTGCCCTGCCTTTTCAACGCCTTGTTTTTGCCGCAGATATACAGTACCGACATGTTGTCTGTTATGAGAGTGGTGGTTTTTCCCATACGCTGAACCTCTGTTTTTATGAATTGAAAGATGGGAAATGGAGCTATTATCAGGCAAGCCTTCAGGGTGTGACCGACTTTACCCAAATGGATTAGATAAGACTGGCACTCGAAGATGCCCGATTTTCGCTTAGCTACAACAACGATCCATAAGAAGGAGGATTCTGGCACAGGACGTCCATTGTTTCTAATATGTGGTATTTAACATCCGGATATTTCCAGGTTTCAACCCTTCTTAATTCGCATGCGTATGGGATTATCCGTCTTAGCGTTATTTAATTTCTTATCCGGAACAAGCGTAGGAATAGCAAACAATTGATCCTGCACCGATTGTTCTTTAACCCCGACCAGTTTCATGGTAACCGTCATTTCACCTTTGGTCGATTTTACAATCCTTAAAGGCAATGCTTTTGAAATTTTCAGGTATTCTGCCCAGGCATCGTATACATGGTTGGCAAATAAAAGAGGGTCAATACTCAACATGGTTGATTGATAATAGTAATCCGATGTCCCGGAATTCCAGGTAACCCTAACGATATTACATTTAAGCCCATCAATTTTGATAATAGTATCCAGTTTTTCGACCGTAGGTTTTTTGCCGCTTGTGTATTTTTCAAGGTCTACCGAAGCATCCAGAACCGTACAGATATCCGCGTCTGGGCCATCCTTCAGTCCAAATATTTTATTGTCTTTTGACTTATAGATGGACCATGATTTAGGGGTGGTATTTTTATGCACATAATAATCCCCCTTTTTATATGAAATTCTGACTGTATCTGCCCAAGTACCATCGGTTCGCATGTTTTTCAACATGGTCTGTTTGGCAACTCCTTTTTGCATAAGATTTTGAGACAATTCAAAATCAACGGCATAGGTCAAAGTACCTTCAAATGACTGTGCAAAGGCAAAAGATGCTATAAAAAGCAGCGTAGAAGAAAGTATAAATTTCATGTTTCAGTAATGTTAGAGCCTGATCAATTTTCCGACAATACGACCAGTCGATCCTGCTCACTAAAAGTTAAAATTTTTGATTTAAGGGGCTTTATTACTATACCATACGATTTACTACTATCAAGGGCTTGCGATGCTATCTTATAACCTATGGCTGTTTCTCCTTTGCGTTTAGCACTTTCCAGTACCGTATAAAAATCTACACTTTCGCCGGATTTAACATAATCAGTCATTGGTTTTAAATAGATTTCGCTGCCTTCCTCATTAAAGATGTCTTCAAAAACGCGCATCAGGCTTTTATTTTCTGAAACCTGCGACATTAATAAACTAATCAATTTATCGCTCACAATAAAATCATCTGCCTTGGTTACTTCAGCCAGGGTTCTGTTCCGCAGGTCCAGCATTTCACTCACAATCTTCATGTCTTTTCCGGTCTCATCCATTACCCTGCGAATATGCAACAGCGAGATCAACGTTTGTGCATCGGCATCCTGCATTTCCATCTCATCTTTATAGCATAGCAACTGGACGCTGTTATAAGAGCTGACGTCCAAATCGTCAATAACCTGACGAGAAGTTGTATCAGCATGTTGAAACTCTAATTTTATATTTTTAAGGTTTTTTGCAATCTGCAAGATATTTTCTTCCGAATGATTGAAAGATGAAACCACCTTCATGTAGGATCCAGAGGCAACATATTTGTCCATTTCAGGGATGATAATCAGGGCGCGATGGTTCCAGCCCAACATCAATATTTTTTCTGCGATTACCTGACTGGAGTTTAGGTTTACAATCGCACTTTCATTTAGGGCAATTGCCTTTTCTTTCGTCAAAACCAAGGTATCATCATCCGCTGTAATGGCGATGATTTTATCTCCGCTTTTGATCTCATAATTCATTGGAGGATTCACCTTTACGGTTCCATCAGCGAATTGCAGTCCTATGACTGATGAATCCTCGTAGGCGGCTATAGCATCGCCGTATGTTTTCCCTATCAGGGATTTTTCCTCATTGAAATAAACTTCGGAACCTTCAAAGTCCAGGAGTTCGGTATAAATAATACTCAAACCACTTTGTCTGGAGGTTTGAACCATGATCCTGCCAATGAAATAGTCGGTCAAAATCAATTCAACCTCGTCTTTTCCCACCATTTTAGCAATTTCCAGATTTTTTCCATCTTTGATCTCTGCTACGATATGATAGGGCAGTTCTCTTCTATTCGGGTTGTTGGTGATCGCCAGGATTGTTTTGATCGTTAATGGATCTGAATTTTCCGTTTCTGGAGACAAAATGATGATGGACCTAGATGCATGTGGGTTCGCAATGTTTAGATCAACCAGGTCATTAGGACTGCCTTTTCTGCAAATAATTTTGGTGTTTTTCAACTCGTGGACCTGGCTTCTGATTTCATCCTCCATCTCGATTTTGTCCATATCTGCCAATATTACAATTCTGGGATTCCGTCTATTTTCATTCGCAATGATTAGTTCTGATATTACGGTAAATATTTTGGAAGACCAGCCTAATATGAGCGTATGATCTTTTTCTATTACAAAGCTTTTGCCTTTCCGCAATTCATCCAGTTTGGCTTCGATTCCACTTCCAAGCACCCCGATCAGTGTAGACAGGATAAAAATACCGCCAAGGGTTACGAAAAATGCAACCATTCGAAAGGTCCAGTCCGAGTCGCCGCCCATAGCTCCGGAGTCTAAGGCACGCATTAAACTTTGCCAGAAACCTTCCGAAAAATCCAGAGGAGCTTCTCCTTGTGGAGAAATATGAAAGAACCAAATCACGGTGCCAGTGATTACAACCACCAATAAAGACAGAATAGCCAACAGTGAGATCATGGCTATAGGCCCACCGCTCATCAGGTTGTCAAACTTGTAGCGTAATTTTTGAGAGAATTTAATGTTATTCATTGACGGCTGGTTTTATTTTGTTGCTTGCGCACCTTGGCTAATGCCTTTAAAACGCAAGGATATGACGACCTTTTTTTGAGTCTACAAAAGTAGGGTAAAGGCGGGAATCTTCTCCAAGAATACATCTGATTTGACAATGATTGGCTTGAATACAGCAGTGTGCAGCAGCGGAGTGTTTTAGACTTCTTTCCGTTTTCGTATAGCCCAGCTTTTAAAATTAATCAAAACGTTTATATTCCGGGTTTATAAATCTGGTAATAAGGAGGTATGGATTAAGGAATGCTTTATTTCCGAAATCATAATATGCGGAGATTGAAGATTAGAAGTGGTTAAGCAAATGACAGATCTCGTGATTTAACGGGCGTTTTTGTATGATTCAGGCAATCCCTTCGGTTAAGTCGTAGTCTGAAATGCGAGTCAGTAAGCATGCTTTTGGGTTGCGAAATAAAAAAGGACTTACCCCTGCTTATGACAAAGATAAATCCTGTTGAAAATACAAACAGTGCTTATTGGTTGTTTGGCAGGATAAAGGGGTTGGCCAAAAAAAAGTGGTCAATGGATTGAATGTGTTCAATGTGCGTTGCACTTTGGTTAGCTTAATTTGTTGGCATAAACCAAACAAATACCCCGCTTAACCCAACAACCCATATTGACTACATTCATACCATTGACCACCTTAGTTTGATTTGGTCAAATCAATACACCTTTATCACCGGATCACCACTTTCTGTACGCTATTTCCAGCGCTGCTTTGGAGGCGAACAGTGTATACACCTGGAGGTACTTGTTGTACATTGAGTGTAAGTATCTGGCCAAGGCCCAGGCCTTGGATCGTGCGGCTCATCACGGTGCGGCCGTC
>CANJPT010000187.1 GCA_947476195.1 Lewinellaceae bacterium
AAAAAATATGAAACTTGAACGGCTCAAAATTCCGGTTACATTGTTCGTTGAAATATGATGCACATCATATCGAAGGATGATTTAAGGCAAAAAACAAAAAACGGGCATCTCCCCTTTACCAGAGAGATGCCCGTTGTGCTGAATAACCCATCGAGACTGAAAATACGTGGGACCTTAACCTTTATCCCAAACATGCACTAATACCGCCGCTTCAGCAAAAAACGCCGACCATGTTCCGTTACGCTTACCTGATCTACCTGCCAGCCTTCTTCATAAAAGAAATTGAGGCCATCAATGAGGCTCCGAAAATCATACCGTTTGCCATTCACATCTGTGACATAGTCTTCCTTCGGGTTTGATTGCCCAAAGTCCACATGAAACGTACAGCGACCGTCCTCACGATAAAGCGGATCTAGTTCAATATACTGGCCCGTATTGGTGGGTTCAATTTTTACACCTTCGACAAAAATCTGAGCCGTGGCAAACAAGGTGTGCGCTAAAAGCGCCAGGGTGAATGTTATTTTTTTCATGGTGGAAATAATTTTGGGACAAAGAAAGGGGCCAAGAAGCCATTGAAGGGGGAGTTTAACCTCGGTTTAACCCCTTTACAAAGGTTTTGTGAAAAAAAACATTGTCAGACCTCCACAAAAAAATCCTCACGGCTAACCACCAGCAAGCCTTTTTCCTGGGCAATCCGAAACATTTGCTGCACTGCAGCGCGACCATCCCCCCCCAGATCAACGGTGTGCTGCGTTACATACAAGTCAATATGTGCCTGCATAACGGTCTCCTCCATCTCCTGCGCATGCAGGCGAACAAAAGGCATCACCTCTGAAGCATGACCAAAGGCGTATGCTACGCTACGGCGCATCACCCGGTTTACCCTTTGCTGTATCTCAACTGGCAGATCCCGACGGACCACAATTCCACCCAAAGGAATTGGCAGTCCTGTGGTTAATTCCCAATGCTCCCCAAGATCAAGAATCTTCACCAAACCTTTTTGTGCATAAGTGAACCTGTTTTCATGAATAATCAAGCCAGCATCCGCATCACCGCGCAACACAGCCTGCTCAATATCGGAGAAGATCACCTCGTATTTTTTTTTTGCCATCGGGTAAGCAAGGCTGAGTAAAAAATTGGCTGTGGTCATTTTGCCTGGGATCGCGATACGAGCAGCATTGATTTCAGGCTCGGTCATAGGCTGCCGTGCGATGAGCAGGGGGCCACAGTTGTTGCCCAATGCACTGCCAGCATCGAGCAAAGCGTACCGATCCGTAAGATATGCAAAGGCGTGATAACTGAGCTTGGTTACGTCCAATTCACCAGCAAAAGCGCGGCGGTTGAGGGCTTCCACGTCTTCCATTACTGGTATGAAAGAAAGTCCTTCCGTATCAATTCTGCCGTGAAGGAGGGCATCAAAGATGAAGGTGTCGTTTGGACAGGGCGAGAAGCCGATAGTTAGGTTAGTCATTGATTGTAATGAAGTCATTGATTGTCATTTTACCCGCCCTGGCCTTTCTGCCCGTCAAATATGAGTATTGGAAACAATAAAAATGGGTACCGCAATCGTTATTGAGTCGTTAATCGCTATTGTATCATGGCTCGTCATTGGGCCATTGTTATTCCTTTACCCTCCTTTACCTACCCGCCATGCTGAAATTGAAAGATTCCCCCATGACGAATTAACGAACAACGTCCACTTAAAAACGTTCATACCAAATGGAACCTACCGTCATTTTTGAAGATAATCACCTCCTTGTACTCAATAAGCCCGCTGGCTGGCTGGTACAGGCTGATCGAACTGGCGATCTGACCCTGACCGATTGGGGCAAATTGCACCTGAAAGAAAAATATGCCAAACCTGGTGCGGTTTATCTTCACCCGGCCCACCGGATTGACCGTCCAGTCAGTGGAGCTGTGCTTTTTGGCCGTACGGATAAGGCTTTGGGGCGGCTCACGACCCTTTTTAAAGACAGAAAAATAGATAAAACCTACCTCGCACTTACCCTTAATGCGCCAAGTTCGACTTCAGGCGAACTCAGGCATTTTCTATTAAAAGATGAAAAAAGAAACACTGTTGTGGTTTTTAATAAACCTCACGGCGACGCAAAGGAAAGTGTAACGCGGTATGAAACGCTGGAAAAAGTTGGAAATCTTTTCCTGTTAAAAGTAACACCACTTACTGGCCGGCCTCACCAGATCAGGGCGCAATTGAGTACCATTGGCTGTCCGATTTTGGGCGATTTGAAATACGGAGCGCCCAATGCTTTGCCAGACTTATCTATTGGCCTTCACTGCAGGAGCATGAAATTCGTGCACCCGGTCCGGTTGGAAGAGGTGGAAGCAATGGCAGATATCCCGCAAAAAGAATGGTGGGAAAAAGTACTTTTGAAAATGTCCGATGACCATGGGCGCACTGCTTTTGAATATGCCACTTAAAGCTCGGTTTCAATACCCTTTTGGACATTGCTGATTGGACGTTTGAATTTTAACCCTTTCCGGTGCTGCTTTTGCCTACTACTATTTTACCCAACAATCAGTTTTTTTTAATCATTTAATCCGTTTTTTACCATTTTCCGATACTTACTCGATTTTTGATTTAGAGCCAATGTTACCCTGCCCTCAGGACTTTATTTTATGGAATTAAAAAGTCCGGAACAGATGGTGATTGGTAAAGTGATGGAAAAAGCGGAGGATTTTGGTTCAAGCCCGCTTCCGGTAAGTCCAAACTGCTAACGCATTTGCCGCCGTAGCATAGCCCAACACAGTGTAAAAATTGGTTTTGATATCTTCAAATCCGGCGCCTTTCAACAATACCAATCGCATAAACTCCACAAAATAAGCGATCGGATTCATTCTGTTCAAGACTTGCGCCCATTCAGGCATGCTTGTTACCGGCGTAAAAAGGCCACACATGAGGATGAAAATAATCAGGAAAAACCATGCGGTGAACATCGCTTGCTGTTGGGAATCAGAAAAGTTAGAAATGAGAAAGCCAAGCCCCAGCATACAAGGTGTGAACACAGCCGTATAAACAAACACCAGCCCAAGACTGCCCAGCATGGGAATGTCAAAGACCAACTTCCCGACCGTTAGCCCAATAGTCATCATTACCAGAGAAAGCAACCAAAAGGGAAGCAACTTGCCGAGAATAAACTGCCATTTCTTCAATGGAGTTACATTTAATTGTTCGATAGTACCTATTTCTCGTTCCCGAACGATATTAAGGGCCGTAAGAAAACAGATGATAAGCGCCACGATCTCGCCCAAAATACCAGGTACCATGAAGGTTTTATAATCCAGGCGAGGGTTATACCAGTTGGAGTACGTGACGTTGATTGGTGGGTTGGTGATTTGCGGATTTGGGGATAAAGTGAGGCGTGGTACCCATTTTTCAGCAAATTCAAGATTAAAATCGTGTATAATATTTCCTGCATAGGCCATGCCCAAGCCTGCTTTGGTGGCATTAATAGCATTTGCCTCCAGCAAAAGCGGCGCCTGGCCATCACGCACCAGATTACGCTCGAAATTAGCGGGAATTTCCAGGATCAAGTCAGCCCTGTCATCGGCCATTAGGTGATCAGCCGTCGCAGTCGTAGCAACCTGATTGATGCGGAAGTAGGCAGAAGCACCCAGTTTGGCCGCAAGTTGTTGTGAGGTAGGCGAATGGTCCTGATCTACCACAGCCAACGCGAGGTCTTTCACTTCGTAATTGGCAGCAAATGATAGCAGAAGTGTCTGAATCACCGGCATCACCAGTAGCAAGATCAACATGGTTTTATTTCGGAATATTTGGAGAAATTCCTTTTGAACCAAGAAAAGAACTGTACGCATTGCGGTAGAAAGATCAAATGAAAATGAAAAATACAATTAAACCTAACAGATATTTGAAACCTAAAGGGTTTAGCGTTGTACGTTTGCGCACTTAGATTTTAATTGAAACACCTAAAAATCGCGATAAAAATACTAATTCCAAACCATAGGGGACCCAGTTATTCGCTCTAACTCAATTTTCTCACTCTTTTACGCCATTACAGCTCATGTCCGACCGTCGTTCCTTCATCCGCCAGTCTGCCGCTATGCTGGGTACCCTTGCCCTTCATCAGAATGTTGCTGCCGCCTTTCCAGGCATACAGGCTCCAAAGTTAAATGCACTAAGTCCAACATCGAACGATGAGGATTTCTGGCGTCAGATCAGGCAGGCCTATGCAGCAAGCCCAAACATCATCAACCTCAACAACGGGGGAGTCAGTCCATCCCCCCGCGCTACGATGGATGCACTTGACTACTACAACCGAATGTGTGGGGAGGCGCCTTCCTACTATATGTGGCGTATTCTCGACCAGGATAGGGAGCCCGTGCGTGAAAATCTGGCTGAACTGGCTGGAGTCAGTCCTGATGAAATTGCCATCAACCGCAACGCCACGGAAGCACTGAATACCATCGTTTTTGGCCTTGACCTAAAGGCTGGCGATGAGGTGGTCCTCTCTAAATATGATTATCCCAATATGATGAATGCCTGGAAACAGCGTGAAAAACGCGATGGCATTAAATTGGTTTGGGTGGATCTGGACCTGCCTTCAACCGATGAGGACTATCTGACCAACGCCTATGTGTCAAAGTTTACGGCCAAAACCCGTATTGTCCACATCACACACATCATCAACTGGAGCGGACAGATCCTGCCCGTTAGAAGTATTGCAGATGCTGCTCACAAACAAGGGGCAGAAGTGCTGGTGGATGGAGCACACTCCTTCGCTGTACTTGATTATAAGATCCCGGATTTAGGTTGTGATTATTGGGGTACAAGCCTGCACAAGTTTCTTTGCGCGCCCCTCGGCACCGGGATGATGTGGATAAAAAAAGAAAAAATAGCAGGGATCATGCCCTTGCTTTCAAACAACGAACCCAATGGCACTGACATTCGCAAGTTTGAGAGCCTGGGTACCCGAAGTTTCCCCATTGAAATGGGTATCGGCTACTCCCTGGACCTCCACAATATGATTGGCTCCAAACGCAAACAGGAACGCCTGCACTATTTAAAAAACTATTGGATGAGCCAGGTAAAAGAGGTGCCCGGCATCAAATTTTTCACCTCACCCAGCCCAAAATGGAGTTGTGCCATCGGTAATTTTGGTTTTGAAGGCAAAAAACCAGTGGAGATTGCCGACCAACTTTTCAATAAATACAAGATCCATACAGTAGCCATCGATTGGGAGAAAATCAGCGGAGTACGGGTAACCCCTAATGTGTACACCACCACCGATGAGCTGGACAAATTGGTGAAGGCGATCCGGGGGATGGGGGTTTGAGTAGACGTCATTGGGTCATTTGGGGTCATTGAAGGGTCATTAATTGTCATTGGGTCATTTGGGGTCATTGAAGGGTCATTGGGTCATTTATCGTCATTGGTCATTTAAGGTCATTGAAGGGTCATTGGGTCATTAATTGTCATTGGGTCATTTGGGGTCATTGAAGGGTCATTGGGTCATTTAAGGTCATTAATTGTCATTGGGTCATTTAAGGTCATTGGGCTGTAATGCTCTATAAACTGAGTACCCAATCCCAGCGTATTCTCCTGATCCACGGTGTCTAGTGATATAATTGC
>CANJPT010000188.1 GCA_947476195.1 Lewinellaceae bacterium
AGGATCTCTAAAGTTGTTTCCGGCTTGATAAATTCATCGTGCTCTACCAAAAGGGTTTCATGCTTTCCTTTGGGTACCGATACCGGGGCAATTTCGTCAGAAAGACGGCCTTCCGCACGGGCGCTTGTGGCCTTTTGTTGACTCCAAAGGGCAAACTGATCCTGATCCTCCCGGCTGATTCCATGCTGGTCCACCAGATTTTCAGCGGTCACGCCCATTGGATCAGTGCCGTACATTGCCTGCATTTTGGGATTGACAAATCGCCAGCCAAAACTGGAGTCAAACATCTGCGCATCAGTGCCAAATGGTTTGCTGCTTTTGCTGGTCACCCAAGGTGCACGAGTCATACCTTCTACTCCACCGGCAATAAACAGATCTCCATCACCTGCAGAAATAGCTCTATCTGCATGAATGACAGCAGACATCCCGCTGGCGCAAAGCCGGTTAACCGTTTCGCCAGGTACAGTAATCGGAAGTCCGGCAAGTAACAGCGCCATACGCGCTACATTTCTATTGTCTTCGCCTGCCTGGTTGGCGCAGCCCAAAATCACATCAGAGATAATGGCTGGATCAAGATTTGGGTGTCGTTCCATAAGCCTTTGCAATACATGTGCAGCGAGGTCATCTGTGCGTATGGGTGCAAGTACTCCTCCGAAATTGCCGATGGGAGTGCGGATTCCGTCAATAAGATAGGCCATGGTCCTGATAATTGGTTTAATGAAGTGCAAAAATAGAACGCCCGGCAGCTATTAGCTGCACGGGCGTTCCAATCTTTTATATTTAGGAACTGGTCTAATTCAATTAGCTTTTACAATACGGTCTGTATTAGGCCTTTCCACGGTATAAATTCAAGGGATAATTAGGAGCTTGTTCGAAAATTGAATTTTGACCGGTAAAAGGCAAAATTCATTTAATCCAGCGTTATCCAACTTCATGGAGACGCAGGAACGCCCGAATTCGATCGTGAATTTTGCCAGGCCTGAAATGAAATTTGCTCTCTTTTGGCCCAAAACCAATTCCTGAAAAAGCGCTAAAGACTATCCCTCAAAAAACGTATCATACTGATTACCACCCCGTTCTGCTTTGCTTGGAGTAGTTTGAGGCGTATTGAGGTCAAGGGTTTCAGCTGCACTGCTTGCTTTTGCAACAATCTTACCTTTATCACCACCCAAGAGAAAGGATACTCCATCTTTTTCCCATTTATCCAGCATAGCCAGACCTTCTTCCTCAAATACACCGTTCTGCAGATCAATGCCGTCCATAAAGTTTTTAGACATATCCATGAAGCGTTCCATCTCCCCGACTTTTTGACCCACGTCATCCGCCATAGCTTCAAGTGCCATATCGTACATGTACTTTTTGTCGGAATTGCCACTCAGGATGTTCATAGCAGAACGCATGGCTGAATGGCTTGCTTTGATGGCTTTATACTCCTGTTCTTTGACCACTACCTGGTCGCTGAGGTCCTCAAGCATGATCTCGGAGTTCTCGTACATTTTGGTCAGCACCCGGTACAGCACCTCCATCCGCTTGTAAAGATCTTCAAGTTTGACGTTGGAGTCCTGTAAACGACCTGCTTTGCGAGCCTGGAGCACCATCAGCGCGTCCTTTCCGGTTTCTTTTGCTTTGCCGGCCAGGTTTAGGTTATTCTTGATATTGGCATTGTTCTGCTTGATCATCTCGCCCAGTTTGTACATCTGGCCTTTGAGGTTACTGATCTGGCTATTCATCTTGCCAAGATTGTCTTTCAGATCCTCGATGTAACTTTTCAGAATTCCAATCGGGTCAATTTGAACAAAAACCCCGGTGATCGAACGCATAATAGATTTATAGATGTACCACACCAGATTCCGCATTTTCGGGTCAAGCACCATGTAAATGACCGCTGCCAGGGCCGCAAGAAGCCCGGCTAAATAAAGGGTATTAGATGCCAGGGTAATCAGCGTTGGCAAAGCCTGATAAAGCAAATAGCCGCCGCCAAGCACGATTGCAGCCATAAAAAGTCCACCAGTAATGCCCTCAGGGCGTTCCCAAAAATTTTTGGGTTTCATAGGTTGCATGTCTGTCATATTACAAGGTTGTTGATTTTTAGTATGATTTAGGTGATTTGAATGATTTGAGCGGTTAAAAATTTATTCCTCGTTGGAACGGAACAAGGTCTTAAAAAAAGTAGTGATCAGAGAACGAAAACGTTCATTGACAATAAATAAGACCACAAAAGCCAGCAAAAATAGCCCGAAAAGACTGACAAAGATCTTTAAGAGCTTGAAAACCAACCACAATCCGATAATTCCGGCCAAGAAAACGAAGAAAGGGTTTTTAAGCAGATCATTCATGTATGGTAGAATTTAAATGTTGAGTGAGCAAACGTTATTTCAAATGCAGCTGTATCTTGACCACATCATCCTGAATCTGTGCAACAACATTGGAAAAAGTGGCTTCAAAATCAGCCCTCGTGGTTTCAATTTTTACTGTAGCCTCCGTAATCTCTTTTTGAATTTGCTCACTGGCAATCCGGTTCTGCTCTATTTCCTGGGTCAATTGCTTGATCTCTTCGGCCTTCTGCAGCATGGCCGCTTCAAGTTTTTTAGCCTCGTCTTCCCGATTTCCAATGAGTTTGGCTTTCTGTTGAGCATGGGCATCCGTAAACCGTGACTGTTCACCATTCAACACTTCTAAATAGAACTTGGCCGATTCAACCAGTTTTGATGTGGTGACACCCATTGTCTGTGCCATTGCATAGGCCGATTGATAGCGCGTCGGCTCATCCATCGGCATTTTAGACAGGTTTTTCAGCGACTGGCGGAACTCAAAATAATCAAAGCCATCCTGATTGTTCTTTTCTAAAGCCGAGGCCAATACTTCGACAAACTTGTCACTGATAGATCCACTGCCAGATCGACCCGAAGCAGAGGTTCCAGTTTGACCTGAAGCAGGCGCCTTAGGAGGCGGGGAGGTCATCTCTGAAGGATGCTGGCTGCCTGGGATGGCATTTTGAGTTGCACCTTCCTGTTCCTCGACAACAAAAATAGATTTGAATTTATTTAAAAAATCGCTCATGGGTGATTGGTGGATTGGTTCTGTAATACTTCGCAAAAGTGTGCAAACAAACGCATGGAAATTCAAATTCGTCGGCGACTGTCCAGGAATTTCGGACAAAGAAAGCGGTTTGGACAGACAAAAAGAAAAAATAAGTTCTTTTGGAGTGCCTTTGTTCCCATCCGTCAGACCTATTTGATCTGTTGGCCTTGAACATAATATTCGTAAGGTGGCCAAGGTATGATTTGTACATTTGCATGGATACTCTCACCGAAGTGGCGCTAGGTCAAAAAAAGACCCGAGCGCGGCGGGGAGATCGTTTTTTACACTTAAAACACAGTATATTAACCATAATTGCACCTGGCTGTTTTGGCAAAAAAGATCCTGGTATGCCACCTATCAATATTGTTTGGTTCAAGAGAGATTTAAGACTGCATGACCATGAACCCTTATTCAGAGCAGCCAATGCCGGAGAGGCAACACTCCTGCTTTATATTTTTGAACCTTCTGCAATGCTGTATTACGACAGTGATATTAGACATCAGCGTTTCGTTTATGAAAGCATTTTAGATGCAAATAATCGTTTGAAAAGCAATAACTTAGAAATATTGATTTGTCACAATGAAGCTGATTTTGTCTTTGAAAACCTCCGTGAAAACTTTCAGATTGGCACTGTTTTTTCCCATGAAGAAATTGGTACAAATTTGACCTATGACAGAGATAAACGCCTGAAAAAATGGTTCAAAAAATCCAATATCCAATGGCTCGAAAGCCAAACCGGTAGCATTTACAGGGGTTTGAAAAATCGAAAAACGTGGAAAGAAGATTGGTTCGAAACGGTTGGAAAATCACTAAAAAATCCGGATTTGTCGAAAATAAAGGCACTTAATCATCCAGCGTTGCCAATGCTCTATAGCAAACTGAGGGGCTCCGCTTTGCCTTTTGACATCCAAAACCGTCCCCCTGTTTTTCAACAAGGTGGTGAAACAACGGCCTGGAAATACCTCAAATCGTTTCTTGAAAGCCGAGGGCGAGACTACCTGAAAAACATCTCGAAACCCGAAGCCGCACGGTTTCATTGCGGGCGAATTTCGCCTTATTTAGCATGGGGGTGTCTGTCAAGTCGACATGTATATCAGTTTTCGCAGCCCTATGCATCTAAAATTGGCAAACGAAATCTTGAACAATTTTTGGATCGGCTGCGTTGGCGTGATCATTTTATGCAAAAATTTGAAAGCGATATCGAAATGGAGTTCCAGAATGTGAATGGCGCTTATGACAGTTTGCGTACAGAAACCAATGCCATTTTTCTGAAGGCCTGGAAGGTAGGGGAAACGGGTTTTCCACTGATAGATGCCAGTATGCGATGCGTTCGGTCAACGGGCTATTTGAATTTTCGGATGCGGGCGATGGTCGTGTCGTTCCTTACACATACGCTTTGGCAGCCCTGGCAAGCGGGGGTAGGATATTTAGCGCAAATGTTTTTGGATTACGAACCAGGTATCCATTTCGCCCAATTTCAGATGCAGGCGGGCGTGACCGGCGTGAATACAATCAGAACTTACAATCCGATTTTGAATTCCGAAAAGCACGATCCGGAAGGCGTTTTTATCAAAAAATGGGTGCCTGAATTGAAAAATCTGCCCATAAAATTCATTCACGAACCCTCAAAAATGACCCAATTAGATGCTCAATTTCTAAATTTTGACCTTGAAAAAGACTATTTCAAACCTATTGTTGCTTTGAAGATCTCTTCGCGTAAAGCGACTGAAAACCTGTGGGCCGTGAAAATAAGTGACGAAAGCAAAGCAAACAGCAAGCGAATTTTGGCGAAGCACATCATCCCGAGTGAGGTCAGAAAACCCTTGTGAGCTGGTCTAAGTATTTATCGCTCAGGATTTGTGCCTGCAATTGCGGACCATGAATGCCTATGTCCCAGACCACTCAAACCGTCAAAACTCTTGCGCATATCCACCGCACGACGGTACAAAAAATACCGGTGTTGAGACGTCAGCGCAATCATACCGACAGCCTTTTATTCAATTCGCTTAGACACTGCGCTGGTGGAAGTGTTCCACACTCAACCGTCGCATGACCTATAACTATCGAAAAACCCCCAATTCTTCAAGCGCCGACCTTTCTATCGCGGAAAACCCTCCCATGTCACCCTCCTGCGAAGCACGTTGCCAACTCCGAAGCGTAATTACCGATACCCCGCAGGTGCGTGCACATGCAGACAACCATTGGCCTGAAGAGGCATATACCGCTAGCAAAGCCGCCTTATCTGAATTGGAATACCTTTTTGCCATATCTTTTTTTTAAGCGCAAATCTCCATGACAAAAAAAAACTAAAAATAAATGGGGTTGGACGGAGGCTTACGTGCCGAGTATTTCCGTCGGCTGTGCCGACAACACAAGGTGAATGCGTTAGTCTAAGGTAGGGTAATCGACATTGCCAAAAAACCAGCCACCATCCTCCTCGAATCCGGTCCATAATAATTGAACCTTAAAGATACCAGTGCCTTCA
>CANJPT010000189.1 GCA_947476195.1 Lewinellaceae bacterium
AACCATTGTTCTGTTTGTGGTGACCTTGGCCAATCCTTTTATGGGCATTCCCAATATACCCCTGAGCATGGGCATCTGGCTGGACTTAATGCACGCAGTGGTGGCCGGTGTAGCCTGGTATGCGTTTAGCAATTACACCAAAAAGTAAAGCAGAGCAGCCTATTGGACATTTTGACATTGGACGTTAGACCTGATTCAGCAAATGCATGATTATAATGCTTTTAGCGAGCAAGTCCAACGCCTATGTCAAAATGTCCAGTAGGCTGATCCCGTCCTTGTCATATGTTAAATCTACCCGACCTGTTTGGTTATTTGGATTTAATTTAGATATATTGCATTCGAATTAACTCCTGTGCTTATGCGCGCCGGGGTATTTTTTATAATCCGTTGGCCAACAAATGTTTATACGACAGCGCATCTAGTGCAAAAATTGGGTAATGGTGCCATGCCTTTTAGAAGGCTCACACGCTAATCTATTTCATAATCTATTCCCTTCCTGTGTATATTCCATCGGTGCTCCCGATGGGGTGAAATTGTATTATTAATTTTCTAAAATTTAACGTAAATGAAAATCAGATTTAATTCAACGCTTCAACGCTTCAACGCTTCAACGCTATTTAGGCTTTTAATGTTTATGCTTATGACAAGCATATTTTTGCCTAATAGGATCAATGCTCAAGCAACGTTTTGTGGGCAAAGTGTAACTGAATCCATCACAAGTGCAAGTATATCCACCCTATTCCCAGGAGGAGGCACCTGGCCAACAGGTTCAATCATCGGCGTGTCCGGGATACTTACCGTAGATCAGTCCATTACTTTAAGTGGAGTTGATTTTATAATGGGAGCGGGTGCTTCCATAAGGGTACAGGGGACTGGTGTGGTACTCGCTGCAAATTCCAGTACAAAATTTAGGGCTTGTAAGAATGTGTCCAGTCCACAGATGTGGCAGGGCATCACAGTCCAGACGGGTGCTTCAATAGCCTTCTCGGATGTCACTCTTCGTGATGCATGGATTGGCCTTCGTTTTCTTAGTACGGCTAATGGTACGGCCAACTCCATGTTGCGATGCAATTTATTTAACAATATGTATGGCATGGGAATTTTTAGCCATGCACTGTTTCGTCCAACGGATTTCTCAGCCAATACGATCAAACGGCAAACTCCAGATGCAATTTTACTTCCGCCTCCTGGAGCATCTTATTCGGGTTCAAGATTACACCGGGGAATCTGGATCATCTCTTCAACGGTAGATCTGGCGACGGGTGCCGCTCAAAGAAACTTCATCGAAGACTACCGCTTTGGGGTTTGGAATTTTTCATCCACGGTAACCTTAGCCAATATGACCCTGAGAAGTCAATCAAACGACCCCGTCTTACAGGATACGCTAGACGGGACCGGGATCTTCTCCTGGCAATCCGATTTAAATGTAGGGGGAGCCGGTACCGCCAATTGTGTTTTCCAAATTCCGGAAAATTCCGGAATCATCTCCAGAAACACCCGGAGCCTCTCTGTAGTAGGCGCATTATTTGACAATCCATCTATATATGGTATCCGGTGCGCACAAAGCATTAAGCTAAGCGCGCCCATTAGCATCCGGTCAAATATGTTCGATTTGAATGCCGCCAGCCCAATATCGGCCATCTATGTGGAAAGACCTCCCAGTGGACCAACATCCACGAATGTATTTATAAATCGGAATACGATCAAAAGAAACAATGGGCACGACAAAAAGAGCATGGTGATGATAGACGTACAAGGCAAGGTACCCGCCTTTGACATTACTTTAATCAGTGACAATCCCATTGACGTGGACAGAACATGGCCAAATATCAACGGGATTCGGGTCACGGGAAAAGGCAGGAACTACCAAATTATTAACAACAAAAACCTCACCTGGGATCTTAACTCAAATCCGCCCCAATTGGTGGCTAACCTCAAATCTCGGGGCATAATTGCCGCCGACCTGATGGATGGGTTTCACCTGATCAATGGTAATACCATCACTTCTACCTTATTAAATGATAAGTCTTATCTGAGGGCTGGTATTTTCATGGAAAACAACCCTCTTGCTGTATCGCTTTGTGAAAATATTACCAATGCTACCCACAAGGGTATAGAATGCCGGGGCAACCTGAATAGCACCAGACTGGCTAAAAATCGCATGGGAGAAGCTGCTTTTGGGCTTTATTGTGAGGCTGGGAATACGATGCCGCTCCAGGATCGGCAGGAAAATGTATGGACGGCAGGTTCGTATTTTAACTGGGGTGCGAGGTACAATGCTGCTGCCGCAACTTTTGTTTTCAAGGTTGATCCTAGTGCAGTTATTTCTAACGATAAGCCACCTACATTTTTTCCTTTTGATTGGTTTCAAGATTTAGCTGGGTCTATGGCCTTTTGCGGATTCCCTATGGACACCACAAATGCTGGAGATTACATCAGTGATTACGAGCAGGATTATATCAATGGCGTCATTCAGCCCAACACGACGGCCAGAAACTGGGATATCCGCCAAGGCCTGCTGTATAAGTTCTTCCAGTTGCCAGCATTGCTAACAGGCAATACCGCTGCGAGCAATTACTTATCGGCCAATCAAACGAGCAATAGTTCGCCGTATCGATTTGCAATGGCGGAGTATCTTTTTGACCAGGCTTATAGCTTATCGCCTACAGTGGCCGGTCAGTTTGCCTCCGCGTCCACGCAGATTCAGACCTTGGGTACTCAGATTGAAGTGCTTGACGCACAACAAGCCCTGGATACAACCACTTATGACCTCGTCATCGCGCAGCAACGGGCCACTGCTTTCGTTCAGCTTAGTAGCGCAGCAACAAGCCTCGAATTACTTCGCACGCAGGCCAATCCAACCCTACAGCAAGGCTTGCAAACGGCACTTACTTATGCAAATACTCTTCCAACAGCAATGCCTTATGAAGTTAATTTGAAGGATATTCTTGTTTTTGCCATCCGATCCGCCATCGGCGATTCCCTGGTAGAAACAGATTTTGTGCGCCTGCGCCAGATAGCAGCCCAGTGCCCTTCGGTGGGTGGTATCAGTGTGCGTCGCGCACCGCAATGGATGCTGCATGAAGAAGGCATTGATTACAGCGACAAGGATTGGGATTCCGGTTGTACGGCAACGTATTATGATGATGCGGCAGCTCGAATCAGTACGGTTAAAACCATCCAGCTATCACCAAATCCTGCGAACGACTACTTGCAAATATTGTTCCCTGAAAATGCAGATGGCGCCTGGTTGGTGTCTGATGCGGTAGGTCGTATGGTTCGAAAAGGCATCGTGGATAGCACCTCGCTTTGGCTTAATACACAGGACTGGAATTCAGGGTTCTATTTTATGACCTGGAAAAATACGCTGGGGCGTATGGAGACGGTTAAATTCATAATAACCCACTAAATTATTCATCAAAAAGGCTTGGTTTTTCTCTGTGCAAACAGGGAAAGACCAGGCTTTTTTCTAAAATCTAGTGGCTATGAAACAGTTGTTTTGTTTGTTGCTATTGCCGATGGGGCTTTTTGCCCAGGTCAAGTTTGATTACCAATGGTTGATGGGCTACCCTACGGGTTCTGACACAATTGACCAATTTAATGGGGTTTATTATGACGGTACACAAATTGATTTCAAGTTTTCTCCTCCAAAAATAACCAAGTTTGATATTCCGTTTGAATTAAATGCGACGACTTTGATAAGTGACTCATCTGGCAAGCTCCTTTTTTATACGAATGGGTGTCTAATTGCCAATAAAAACCACGAAATCATGGCAAATGGAGCGGAGATAAACAAAGGTGGATTGGGTTATGTGCAAGAATGCCTGGGATTATATAGTGGTGGCTACCCTAACAGCTATGCTACAAATCAAGGGGTATTGATCTTGCCCTGGCCTGGGAAATTAAATAAATATGCCCTTTTTCATCTGCACAAGCCGGACCCGACTTCTAGGGTTTTCAACGAGAATTTAAAATATACACTCATTGATATGGAGCAGGATGGTGGCTTGGGAGCGGTGACGGAAAAAAACCATCAGGTTTTTCGGGACACCTTTTGTGATATGCTTACAGCTGTTCGCCACGCAAATGGACGTGATTGGTGGTTGGTGTTGCCGAAATACAACGCTGGGCGATACTTTGTTTTTTTACTATCGCCAGAAGGGATTAGCGAACCAACAATTCAAGAAGTTGGAGGGTTGATAAAGCATTCATCATGGGGTGTTCAGGCTGCATTTTCCCCTAGCGGGAAAAAATATGCCAACATGAGTTTAGAAGGAGGTCTTCAAGTATTCGATTTTGATAGATGCTCAGGAAATATGAAATCAGTGCTTCATTGTGACGATCTTGATTTTAGTACGGTCTTTGGAGAAAGCTACGCTTGTGGGGTAGCGTTCTCAAATAGCAGTCGCTTTTTATATGTAGTATCTGGCTTAAACCTTTATCAGTTTGATATGCGAGCTGATGATATTCTCTCAAGTAAGGTACACTTAGCAGAATATGATGGATTTGGGTATCTTAATAATAAAGATGTATCTCTTCCCACTACTTTTTATCAAATGATGCTTGCCCCAGATAGAAAAATATACATGAGTACATCCAATGGTAGTCATTACTTGCATGTTATTCATCAGCCTGATTCCCTCGGCTTGGCTTGTAATTTTCAACAACGGGCAATGGACTTGCCGACATTCCATTCATTTGGCATACCCAACTTCCCCCACTTCCGGCTCTACGATCTACCCGGCTCGCCTTGCGATACACTGGGCATCAACGGTCCGCAGCCACCGGAAGATACGCTTCTGCCGCCGCCGGTGTGTAGTACGTACTTGTCGCTCTGGCCCAATCCGGTGAGCAGTGTTGCTTCTGTGGAGTTGCCGGATTGTCAGGGAGGTCTGCTCAGTATTTTTGATGCTGCAGGGAGGTTAATTGAGGAGCAGCGTATTGAGCCGGGCGAGGGTGCGCACCCAATTGTAGTGTCGGAATATGTGCCGGGTATTTATTTTGTGCGTTTTTGGCCGGAAAAGGGTGGAGAGGTTGTGGTTAGGGGGATGGCCGTGGTGCGTTGAGACGTTTACGAAACCTTGGAGCTTTCGTAAACGTAGGCCAAAAATCCACTTCGTATCTATGGTATTGTGAACATTATTCTGTTTGTGGTGACTTTGGCCAATCCGTTTTTGAGCCTTCCAAATATACCCTTGAGCATGGGCATCTGGATGGATGTAATGCACGCAGTAGTGGCTGGTGTAGCCTGGTATGCCTTTAGCAATTACACCAAAAAGTAAACAAAAGAGTTTGCGGATACTTTAAAATGAGTTATACGAATCAGGGCTAAAACAGGTGCGTAGCACCTGATTAAGCCCTAAAATTCGGGACGGCTCATGTTTGTTTTATTCGGTTCGTTTTATCCCTTAAACAAGGCTTTCCCCTGCAAGGATTGAATCAAAACAAATAAAGCCAATAGCCCATAA
Organism: Lewinellaceae bacterium; assembly: GCA_947476195.1. GTDB lineage: Bacteria > Bacteroidota > Bacteroidia > Chitinophagales > Saprospiraceae > M3007. The sequence continues at coordinate 5,469 of CANJPT010000189.1, forward strand.
ACCAAACCAAGCACCAGGGTTGCTTTGACATTTCTAAGGACATAAAAGGAGAGCACCGGAAGTATTTGCAAGGCATGCATTCCAATAAA
>CANJPT010000190.1 GCA_947476195.1 Lewinellaceae bacterium
CAGAAGTTTTTCAGTCCCCGGAAGGCGTAGCGAATGTTCAGTTCATACACATTGTTGCTTCGGATCCCAAGTCCACTGGTATTGACATCCACACTGAGTCCGAAGTAGAAACTGTCTTTTTTCTGCTTCTTTGGCTGATTGGAGAATCCGGCCGCAAGCGTCAGTGCGTTGGTGTGTTTGGCGCCGGCCAGGGGCGCCCGGGTATGGTACAGCACTCCGGTGGTAAATTGATTGAGGAATATAACATAAAGGCCACCGGAGAAAAGTGTCAGGCTTTTAACCGGGTTGAGCGGATTGGGACCCTGTGACTCGAAACGAAAGTTGGGGGAAAGGGTGATCTGGCGGCCAACGCCGCGTAAAAATTCCAGTGGAATAATGGTCCCCCCATGTAGGGTGATCCGGGCAGGTACCTCAGACCCGGTGCCCAGAAAAGATTCATCAGGTCCCACGCCGAACAAACTTGCCATGTGGTTGATCGCCAGGCCAATATGGGAGCGTGTACTGTATTGGTGCTTGTGATTTGTTCTGGTCTTGCTGTCCCAGCGCCGGACCACCCCAAAAGCAAAATCATGAAAAAAGACAGACTCATTTCCGGGCGTCACCGCAGATCCGTAGATGTTGCCAAATACCGGGTCCAGTTGATCGGAAAAGGTGAGTTTGCTCCAGTCCAGTTGTTTTTGATTGAAGGTATATTTTAGTCCGAAATGCCAGTTGTTGCGCCCGGAAGGGATCACATAACTGTACATTAAGCCAGCGGAAGAGGCATTCATAGGTGCCAGTCCTTCCTGAGCATGGGTTACCGCGATCCCAAAGCCTGAATTCCAGCAAGGTTCCTGCCATTCAGCAGTGGTCGTTAAAAAGGTGTAGCCCTGGTCGGCAGCATACCACTGGTTTCTGGCAGTGGCACTTACCTGCAAGCCTTCTTCCAAGCCTGTGAAAGCCGGGTTCAGATAAGAACGATTGGCAAAAAATTGAGATAGGACAGGGTCTTGGGCGTTTGCGATAATACCCTGAAAAAGGAGGGTTACCAGTATAACATATTTAGGTACTTTCATTCTAAATGGGGCTATAAATTAAAGAAATTTTTAATATATTAAGTGCTTAAGTTGCCAATTGCAACTTTTCAGACGTCCTCAAAATTCATGGATGAAACTATTAATAGGAGATTGGTTGGCAGATTAATGTTTTCATCAGAGGTCAAATTTGTTTTCTCAAGTGTTAAGTTGTTCGCTTCAAAGTTACCAAGTCTTAAACTTAAAAATTAAACAATATAACAAACGGTTCTACGAGCTAACCACTGGTCTTGTAAGCTAACCACCGGTTTTACCTCCTGGCAGTTTTCTTGGTTTGGCAGCTCCAGCGAGGCAGATAGGGTAGGGTACACACCCGGCCTAAAGGGTAGGTCAAAGTGCATATTACTGGACATTTTTGTTTTACCCCCAGACCTGTAAGGTTTTTGGAAACCTTATAGGTCTCGATTTTAGAAAATGTCCAGTAGTGATGATAAAGGTAATTGTCTTTTTTCCTTAAGACTTTGACGACCTATGGGCTAAACCAGTCTTACAGGAGACTTGTGAGACCGCCACTTTGGCGGCTTGCCATTCAATTGGCAGCATGCAGCGCCACCAATGCGAGTATATATGCACCGGCCCCATATCCCACCATTGGCACAGCACCCTTATACTGCCCGTCCTGAAGGGCAACGATTTCAGGAATTAGGTGGTAATTGCAACCTGCAAACTTGGTTACGCGGCCAATCAAATGTCTGGCTTCTTGCCGGTTTCCGAATATGGTTTGTGCAACGGCTACCCGTAAGCCGGCAAAAGGCCACTCTTGGTTCTCATAAGCATCGGAACTGTTGAAGCGAATATACCCCGATTTTTCGCCGACTTTCACCCGCAATTCTTGGTCGTAAGCGGCCATGTGGGACAAAAAAAGTGCCTTGTCATGGACAAACCCTCCGGCAAATAGTTCGAAAGTAGCGCCATCATAAAAATAATGGTCCGAAGGGTTCTGATCTTGCGCATTTCCTTTTATCAGCCTTTCTTCATACACCATGTTGTGAAGCACTCCACGATACAACTGTTGGGCCGCAAGCAAGTAAGGCAAATAGTTTCTTCCCATCCGTTGCTGAAGGGCTGCAAATTTTTCCAATCCCACCGCACATACCCCCGAGGTAAAAGCAAAGGACCGTCCCGGTAAATGATGCTCCCAAGGACCTGAATCCGGACGGATGATATCTTGTTCGTTGATGTTGTGTAGTATAGCATCGGCTACTTTTGTCTCAAGTACCGACTGCCATTGCTGGAAAAAAGTAGTGTCTCCACTGGCTTCTATGTAATCACACAGTGCTACCAGGAAGAGGCCAAAGTCATCAATTTCGATGTTGGGTCCGCGGCTCTCCGCATAATCGCTTTCTTCCCGCCCGTTGCCAAAATATCGGGTGACGGAAATCCTGTAATCAACACCAATACCGTAATCTTTACCATCGGTGTGAATGAATTGTTTGTATTGGTTGGATGGCGCCGCCAGGAGCATGAACGAAAGACCTTTTCGTGCTTCTTCGTACAATCCAAGCTTGGTCATTGCACCAATGGCGAAGGCCGCATCCCGGACCCATGAAATAGTCCACACGCCTGGCCGCAAGGATGCCAGTATCTGCCCTTGTGCAAGGGGAAAAACCTCTTGATCGCCTACCTGCGCCATTTTAAGTACAGAGACAGACTGCTCCAACAGGGCACGCTCAGACCGCGTTATCCCGCTGGGGAAGTTACACCGCTGAAAGACCCCTTTCATGTAGTTAGCTTCAGCATTCACCAGTGAACCTGCTGCGTTTTGGATGCGTTCCAAGGCTCGTGTAAGGCCATTGTCAGGATGTAGTGCGTCTGTAAAACCAAAAAGCACATACTTTTCGGACTGGTTTTTTTTAAAAGAACGGGTCAGTGTTTTAACCTCGCCGTTGCCAGACCATTCACAACGAAATGACAACCCATCCACGTAAGCCGAATTGCCGCGAACAACCGCATAAAAAACCTTGTCTGCTGCTGTAAATGAAGCGGTGTAATAAATGGAAAAATGCTTGTAAACAACTTCTATGACATGAGTATGGCCCAAATAACGCACCGAAGTTGGCCGATCTTTGGTATCCGGCGCAATATTGGACACAAAAGGCTGAACCAGTACAGCCGAATCTATCGCAGAAAAAATATGCGGATATACCGCCTCCACAGTGCCGGATACGCTGCTGAACACTGCGGATATCAGGCCGTTGGACGTGGTGAGTTGTTGCCATTTATTTTTGTTTTTTAACCTCCGGCGACACATTTTTTGGTATTCATTCAAGGGAATCACCTCAATATTCCCCTGGTAAATACCACCGCCGCCGAATCCATCGTATACCCGTATTGCCAGTGTATTGTATGCCTTAAGCAAACCTTTTGGCAGGATGTATGCACGCGGAAAATCCCAAGCCGATTGATCGTCGGGCGGAAATTTGCCTGTTTTTCCAACCAAAACACCATTGATCCAGGTTTCATCGGCATCATCAATGACGCCAGCCAACAAAACCATATCCTGGCGTAACATGGCTGGCATCACGGCAAAATGGGTCCTGTACCAAGCAATCCCATCGTAGCCAGGATAGCCTTGCGCTTCCCAATACGCAGGTACTTCCATGGAATCCCAGGCAACATCGTCATAGTGTTCAGCTTGGTATACCGGACTGTCGCCTGTCATAAATTTCCACTTTGCCGGAAAACCAACAGACTGAGCCTGTAGGGGAAAAAGCAAGGAAAACGATAAAAGCTGTACGAAAATGGCACGGATCATATATCATTAATAAATAATGGAAATTTCAGGCGACTTGGGTCGTCCGCCCAGATTCGAAGCATGAAGGTAGGACGCGGCCTAATTTCTTCAGTAATTCTTCAAGTTTGTCAGCGTATCCGTGAATATCTCCAATAAAGTCTATCCTATTTTTTCGGTTTTTGTTTTATTATTAGTGTAGGGCAAACCGATGTCGCCATCCTGTAACAGTATGTCAGATTAAATAAGTCTGTTATAACAATGTCGCTAAAAGGTTGCCAGTGCCGACCCTTGCGCCTTTTGCATCGTGTGTAGTATCTGACTTTGGGTCATAATATCCTTTTCTGGTTCCTTTAGCATCTCTTATTTCAAGCCTGCCGGCAAATTCCTTTATTTCTCCAATTCTTTTGCCTTTACTGTCTTTAAGTACTTGGATCGACATGATATAAATTTTAATGTTCCTACTCGTGTGGCTTTTCGGTATCGCCCCGTTTTTTTAAGTGGGTTCTGGTCTCCAGCAATTTTTAATTTGTGATTTATTTTCCCTCTCGGGCCGCCCTTTTCTCCTCCAACCCAAAATTCCGATCATTAGCCCTCACCTCCCTGCCGGATTCTTACCCCGATCCACGCCCCACTTTATATCGGGCTTTTTGCGCAGTACCTCCGCTTGCATTAAAGGCCGGAGGTTGAGCCGCACCCCATTATTCAGGTGCGGGCATGTTCGGCGAATTCGGTAGATGAGGATTCACGTTATATGAAACATGGCATCGGCTACAGATTTTACGATGTAAAAGATGAAAATGGCATCCCTTTCTGTGTCAATGTAATCGCTGTATTGGTTGTTGATGGCGAAGTAGGTATAGTTCAAAACTTCCTTTTGCGGGTACTGCTGAACCAATTCATCAAAGGCTTTTTTATCAAACGGATGTTTTTCATCGTGAAAATAGCGCTGCTGAGCGGTGTTGTGTTCCAGCGATTTTGTAATGTCGTTGTAGTCAAAGCTTTTCAGTTTTATTTTTTGGAGCACAGTCGCGGTATAAAAGATCGTCAACAATTGAAGAATAACCTCCTTGTTCGCCACCCTGGGATGCCCCTCGTCGAGATCGCGCAAAAATTGCCGGATAGCAGGGCAGTCTGCAAACATGCGGTCTATGCGCTTGTTTTTTGCTTCCTGTGCGACCGTCAGGAAGGCTTTTGCGGCTTCTTTCACCATTTCCTGCTTTAGAATAGTCAAATTTTCTGCTTTTTCCATGTAAAACGATTGCTGAATTTTAACCTGTGTTTATTTTAAAATGATGGCATTGAAAGTGTCCCAAAAAGGGTCTCTGAAAAACAAAAAAGGTCTTCATCTTAGTGGGTACTAAACACTACTAAAAAAAGAAGACCCGATGCAGTTGAGCAAGACACAAAATACGGCACTTTTAACGGAAGTTGCATTCTATGCCATCGGTTGCTGCCTTTGCAGGGCAAGGCATCAAAGGTGCGGGCAAAAGCGGAGCGTTTTTCACTCAAGATTCGCTCTTCGGCTTCGTTTGCTGTGCCTCTGCGCGGACCGACGCGTATGCACACCTTACCTTTGTAGCGCACAGGGGGTAAGAAATGAGGTTGGACTTCTACCACTGCCACCTCACCATCGGGGAATGTAAAC
>CANJPT010000191.1 GCA_947476195.1 Lewinellaceae bacterium
GCAGAAAATTCCACAGTGCTACGCCATTTTTTCAAGCGCAGATAGGCCACGCAATCAGAAGCATAGGCCACATTGGAAGGCTGTGAACCAATTCGGTTTGCGACCTGGTGGACAAATATCTTCATATCAAAAACCTTGTTGGGACGAATACTGATCTGGGCCGTAGAAAACCAATTGGTGGAACGGGTCTCGTTATCCGAGGCATCGTTCTGACCGATTATCCGCGCTGCACGGCTGGATAATACCACATTCACCCAGGTATCGAAAGCGGTACCATAGCCAAAATTGACGGAATAAAGGTTTTGGCGCAGATTACTGGGGTTTTCACTGTTGAGTTTGGCTGTTTCCTTAAGGAGGATGGTACTCAATCCGATTTCATAACGAGACCTGATGGGGCGAAAATAACGATCAAATCCTCCATTTAAGCCGTATGAAACACTGCGCACCGGCTGAAATTTTTCCTGAAGGCTTATGAAGGGATCAATTTGGAACTGAGTACCAAACTGATTGTCCTTTTGAGTGAAGGTGCCGCCCAGATTCCAGGCGTATTGACGGATCTTTTGATTGAATGAATAGTATAGTCCTGCCTGGTGGCCAGGCATCAGGGCAAAATTGGGTAGTCCACGGGTAGTCAGTTGATAATCAGAAAAAACAAAGTTGGGCCGTAAGTCTGTCAGGTTTGGCAGCTCCTGCTGAAAGTTGTAATAACTGCTCAGTATGGCGTGTTCACCCAGGGGGTATTTTAGGTCGAGGCGGGGTTCTGCTGCCCAAAGCCTGGGGCTGAACGAAATGGAATCCGTTGCATCCAAACGCGTCGGCCGGTAACTGGTATTCAATCGGGCCCTGACGGTCAGCAATCCGAAATTTCGGGTGGCAGACATATTTGCAAAGTACTTAGGAGCACTAATGGTTGTGTTGTTTTGGTATGCTTTGCCTGGTTTCCATTCCTCCGTTTGGTCATTTCTGAGGGTTACATCGGATATTAAATTTCCCCAATTCCAGTCTACCCCGCTTTCTAACTGCCACTGAATTTTCTGAACCCGGGCCAGCCAGCGAAGCATAAAAATACTTTCGCCCTGCTCCTGCGTGGCCGTTTGTTGCAAGCGATTGAACGAAGTGTCAATCCCAAAAAAAGAAGGGTAAAAATCATATTGTGGCAGGAGCTCGTAGCGACCCCGAAGCCAGGCGGTCTTGCTAATGATTTGAAATGCGGAGGATTCGCCTTGTTTGTAGGTGTATTCGAAAGCGCCAAAAAAATCGCTGGTCTTTTGGTCTGATTGGCTTAGAATTAAAAAATCGGAGGCCCCGGTCTGGCTGCGCAACAGATTGAAATTTTGTTGGATTGGTTTGTTGCTGACTTTAACGAAGCCTCGAAGTGCATGTTTTTTACTGGATGGGAAAAACTCCGATTCCACCTGTAGGTTGTAAGTTCCGCTCTGTTTTTTGACCTTTCGGGCTTCATTGATTTCAAGTAAGGTATTGTCCAACAGGTATTGGGTCGCGTTGCCCGATTCCTGTCGCAGTCCGACTTTCCCTGCCCAGCCGGAAATTTTGGTTTTAAAGCTTGGTGAACTTGGCAATACCAAGCCCAGATACAATAGGCCACTCCGGTTGGGCTGGGTGTAAATGGTAGGCAAACCGGCATTGTCCAGAGGCGGATTGGGAAGTATACCGGGTGCCTGAAGCGGATTGGCTTGCAGGGTTTGCTGTTTGCCAAAGCCCTGAAAGCCTCCTCCGGCCGTCCACTCTACTTCGGAGAGGGCATTGTCTCCGCTGTTGTTGGCATTGCCAATGAGGTAGATCTTTTCCTTGCGGCTCAGGGAAAAAAGATTGGTTCGTGCCCGGTCTTTCCATGCATCCCCGTAGCCGCCGCCCAACTCTACGCTGCCAGAAAGTGCACGTTTTCGATCCGGCTTTATTTTTAAATTCATCACCATCCGATCGGACTCCTGAATGCCTTTCATCAAGGGGTTTTCCTGAAAGCGATCGATGACCTGCACTTTGGAAATCAGATCTGCCCGGATGTTGCGGGTGGCTAAGGTGTAGTTTTGGCTAAAGAGATCGTCACCATCGATCATGACCCGTTCGACAGTTTTTCCGTTGTAGGTTATGAGTCCGTTTTCTGCCACGCGAACGCCGGGCAGTTTTTTGAGCAGGTCTTCTACGCTGACCTCTGTACTGTCAGAAAAGGAAGCCACATTGTATTCAGTCGTGTCGTTTCGGGCAATGACGGGAGGCGTTTTGCCCCGTACCAACACTTCCTGAAAAACGGCGCTGGACAAGGTAAAATCCCGCTGAGCAGGCAGGTCTCTAACGGCCAAACGCAGGGCCTGCTTGTGATACCCGAGGCTTCTGGCAGTCACGGTAATGCTATCGCAGTCTGTCTTTATAGCGAGTTGAAAGGCGCCTTTTTCGCTGGTATTGGTATATGCGATGACCTGTTCGTCGTGACAACTGGTGGCGACTACGCTAGCGAAGGACAGGGGCGCTCCGAGCGAGTCCAGAACATAGCCCTTGAAGTCCTGACCCTTCAGGATGCAGGTGGCAAAGATGAAAAGTCCGAAAAGCGCGTATTTAAGGGGTGCTGTTGGTATCAATGGATTGGGACATTAGATTGTTTATTTTTCAGGTTCCCATAATTCTAAAGCATTTGGGTTGGTATGGACGGAAACATCCATCCCTGTGGCCCTAAATTCCTGTATCTTGTTTGACATAAAATCCCACATGGCCTGTTGATATTGAGCGTAATTCAGTCCGGAATCTTTCCCATAAGGTGGTTTTATCTTTTCCTGAATCGTATTGGAAATTTCAATCGAAACAAAAGAAAACTCTGCAGAACCATCCAGCGTTTGGGCTTCCAAAATTAGTCCGGGCAGCCCGCCCAACTTAAATGGCCCGCTTGGCAAGGGAATATCAAGGGTGTACCAGGCTTCATATTCACGGCCATGAAAAACGCCTGTTGCTCGATGACAATCAAATTGCCCAATGCGTTTTTGTGTCGGCTGAAGCGTCCAATCTATTGCTTGGGAATCTGCAACGATATAACGCCCTTGTCCTCCGACACAAACATCCCGATATAATATCCTTCGTTCAGAATGCATTTTATAAATAGGTGCGCCTTGTCTATCATACCCTACTGCTTTGATTAATTGTCCCTGAGGGTCAGGGTATCTTTCTCCAATTTCAGCCGGATTTCCAAGGTGTCTGTAAAGTGACCGATCGTTGTTGAAATAAAGTTCTGCGGTACCATTTTTCTCCAAAGACCCTTCCAAATGAACCTGATGATCATAGACAACTTTACCTATAGCAATACTGTCTTTTTGAGCAAATAACAACGAACTGCAAAGCAGGAACCCAATGGAAATCAGTTGCCTTTTCATGGTGTGGGAGCTTTAATTTTCTGTATTTAGTTCAATAGTTTCGATCGGTGTACTGGTGACTTGAAATCCTTTAGCTCTATAGTTTTCCAGAAGCGCATTATTAAAGGCTTCAAATTCTGCATTAAAAGCAGCAAGGCTCATATGCATGTCTTTGCCTAAAGGCATTTTAATGATATCGGGAATATTGGAAGAAATCTCCAGACTGCTAAATTGAAATTTTACAATGCCATCTAAAGTCCGGGCCTCCAGAATTAGCCCCGGAAGCCCGCCCAATTTGAATGGACCGGTTGAAATTGGGATATCCAGTGTATACCAGGCTTCATAATCCCGACCACGATATTTGCCGGTAGCTCTGCGACAGTCATATTGTCCAAACCGTTTGTGTTCAGGATGGAGCGTCCATGCGATGGTGCCAAAGGTGTCTGTTACGATACAATGGTTTTTTGAAAAACGAGGGCACGTTATCTTGCAGTATAATTTTCGCGCAGAATGGATTTTAAGGATAGGGAAACCTTCATTGTCTCCAAACATAGTCGAGTAGACGTATTCTCCGCTGTTAAAAGAAGAATCCTGTTTGGGCGCACTGTTTTGGATATATAAGGATTGGTTATTGTTGAATAGTAAGGTTGCATATCCATTTTTCGAGGCATCCCCTCCCGTATTTGCTTCCTGGATATAGACGACTCTTCCAATGGGGATGCTGTCATTTTGGGCTAAGAGCGACAGCGGGAATAGAAATAAAATGCAAGAGAGAGGGAGATTCATAATATTTTGAAAAATTAAAGTGAAACGGAAAGGATAAATGCGAAGCCTGAGCAAATTATCACCAGGCTCCGCAATCTTTATGGCTTATTTTACTATTCTCCGCCGGCACAACAGCCCTGTAAACACATCAGTGTCCAAAGGAGGTTCCATGCTTCCGTGCAGTCGCCGCAATTACAAGTTACGCATACTACTGTAATACATTTAGAACAATAAACACATTGGGAATCTTCATGTGATTGACCTTCTTGCGGAACAGTTGTACTATACTGAATTAAACTTTTTACATCAGTGTCTTTTACAGGTTCGCCATTAGAGGCAAAAGCTACCGTCGCGCAAAAAGCAAACGCTAAAAGCAAAAATATTTTTTTCATTTCAGGAATAAATTTGAACGAAATGCCTACTCTATTCGCTTTTCGGCGTTCGCGCCCTACTTCTTTTGGAGTGGTTTCAGGAAAGCCCACAGTTGCAACTTGTGGGCAAAACTCCAATGCGGCATTCCAGTAAAACTGGAACGAACAAAATACTTTTTACTTTTTTTTATAACCCAATTTCAATTCCACCGGATACTCATATTCAAAGGACGCGCTTGTTTTGTTGTATCGCACCGGGCCACCCAATAGTCGGATAAGATCCAGATAATTATAAAGCATGGATTTGCTAAGCCCAAGACGCCTCGCAAATGCATCCGGGTGGCCTGTGGCCTGTAGGCGAATCAATTGGTCCATTTGTTCTAAAAGTTGAAGCTGGTCAATGACTTTCATAAAATGGTTGGTGTTTTTAGGATTAGGTGGGTTGTTTAAATTGGTAGGTTTTGGGATTCTAGTTTCAAGTGGCAAGTTTCAAGTGGCAGGTTGAAATGGTCAGGTTGCCGTAAAGCGCCTGGCGTAGTACTGGCAGATCAAAGCGACAGCTGGGATCAAATTGCCAAGAAAACATGGGAATGGGCGGAGTACAAAAGACTACAAAACGCCGGGGTGCGTTTCGGGGGGGGGGCAAAACTTGGTCATATGGATGGTTTTTAGAGAAAGTTGTTACAAATGTAAAAAGATTGTTTAATATTCAAAGAAAAATCTTTGCTATTTTTTAAACAAGTGCACGGAGGGATAAGGATCAGGTCAGATGCATTAAAATCACCGTTCCCCTATGGTCGAAACGCCATACAAAGGCACATTTGTCATCCAGTCTTGTACCCGGAAAGGGCTCATGGAGGCGCGAATTGCCGTGACTGGCTTGTATTTTTCTACAA
>CANJPT010000192.1 GCA_947476195.1 Lewinellaceae bacterium
CACCGCAACGAAGACGAATCAGATATTTCCGACATCGTGCGAAAAGTGCAGGCTGTAGTGGACAAATCCATCGAAAGCCTGGACATAGCCTTAGAACCTGTGGAAGGCTACGGCAACAAGGTGGATTTGAGTAATCTGGACTTTGAGCGCATCGAGCGGGAGTTCCTGAAATTGGGCGACAATCAGCCCGTAGCTGTGCAATCGCTCAAAGACAAGGTGGAAGCCAAGCTCAACCAGATGATGTTGGAGAACCCATTCCGGGTGGATTACTACGAACGATATCAGCAAATTATTGATGAATACAATTCAGGCAAGGAGTATGCAGCCATCAAAGACATTTTTGACAAGCTGATTGGCTTCTATGATGCCCTAAATGCCGAAGCCAGGCGAGCCATGCGGGAGGACCTGAGCGAGGAAGAGTTGGCGGTGTTCGATATGTTGGGCCGGGATAAAAAAATCAGTGATAAGGGAAAAGCCGAACTCAAGGACATCGCCAAAGAGCTCCTGGAGCGACTAAAGGAGAAGGAGCTTAAGATCATTCACTGGGCGGATAAAGAGCAGACCGCCTCGGCGGTGAAGGTGGTGATCAAAAACTACCTGTTTGACAAACTGCCGTTCCCGGCTTATGAGGAGGCGGATATTGAGGTAAGGACGGAGGTATTGTTTGCGTTTTTTAAGGGTCGGTATGCGGTGGGGATGGCGGCGTAGGGGATTTCGACTCGTTTTCGGTACAAGGGCATTAACTGTAAATTGAGCAGATCTAATTGGCAGGTGACTTTTCTAGGCTCCTTTTAAAGCTTTTGCTTTTTCCAGGAGCCAGCGCCATTCGGCGGATTGTTTTTTTTCCTGGATGCGTTTTTGGAGGAGTTCGGAGCGTTTTTGGTCGCCGGGGCGGGAGAAGGCGAGTTGACTAAGTAGATTAGCAAAATCAATATGATTTTGCCTCTGAGTGTTGGAGAGCAGTTTTGTAGAAGTTCTTGTAAGAAACATCTTAAAATTGTCTAGTCTGTAGGAAAATCGGTCGGATTGCAACTCATAGAGGGCTTTTAACTCTAAACGCTTTCCTTGTAGTAAGTGGCCTACCGAAGTTGAGGTGTCCGGTATATAATCTAAGCATTCTGAGAATTTGCATACTCCGAAGAAATAGTTTGCCATATTAAGCCGATGAAAATCCTGGGTCTCATTTTCGTCAATGACCTCGTGTTTATACTTTTCAATAAACTCCAAGGCCCAATCAAAGTTTTTTACCCAAATGGCATTGTTACAAACAGCCAAGTATGTTCCTGAGTGAAGCTTCCCTTTATAATGAAGGAATCCGCGTTTTAAGTTGTCTTTATAAAGCTCATGTAGCGTGAAATTAATCTCCTCATTTTGTGCGTCTGAATTGAAAATTAAGACACAGAGGTTTCTCATATAAGTGTAGAATTCTCTTAGACTGTCTGGATCCAAATCTTTTTCATTCAAGAGCAACAGGTCAAACAATGAGCGTACATCGGATGACTCAAGACGGTCTTTTCTAAGCAACTTGAAAATTATAAAATTAACCTTTAGAGCGGCAGAAGTCTCCAAGTATCTCTCCGGTATGTTGTTTTCTTCAAGTAAAGTTTTAATGGTTTCTGGAACATCAAGCTTGGCCACCTTTTGTTGCAAAAGAAATCGGTTGAGGAGAGCCAATCGATGCAAATGAGTGTAATGTTCTAAAGTTTGGATAACTGCGGGTACGTTGAGATCGCCTTTTAACCGATTATGCCGACTCTCTTCATTATGAATTGAATATTCTAAAAGAAACTGACGATGAAAATAGATTTCAGTTTTCCAGGCAGATTCCGCTTGCATTTTTTGAAGCTTTGACAACAAGTGCTGGTAGCGAGTATCCAGGCCTCTTGTGCGCACAACCTCAGAAAGGTCAAAAACTTGATCAAATTCGTTACCGGCCCTCAAATAATGTTGCACAGTTAAAAAAGTGCGCACAACTTTGTGTGCCTCTACTCTTACCTTCTCCAATTTACCTTCCACAAATGCTTGGCCGGGGAAAAGAGTTGTAAACACATTTTTACTGTTCAATTCCTGATTTGGAGTGTCCAAAGGATGTTTCAGGCAAATCTCGATTAGCGGTATGACTTGGGCTCTCATCTTACCGTTATTGATAAAAGAGAGTGAAGCGAATTGCAGAATTTGCTCCTTTTCTTGTGGGTCAAGGGCCCGTATTAACTCGATGAGATGGCTTTGCTCCATATTTGTGGGGAATGTTGGGAGAAAAGTGTTGTTTTTTTTCCAGCCCAAAGTAAAAACCTTTGTCCCGAAGTTCATCAATCACTTTTTAAAATACCTAAGATTATGGCAAAAAAAATACCTCTCCTGCTTCTTTGCTGTGCCGTATACTTGGCTTCTAGCCCAGTTTTTGCAACCAACGAGCCAGTGATGCAATCACACAAAGCAGATGAATGCAATGCTCCGGCACCTGCGGATTTTCATATCACAAGTATCGGCGGCAACTTTATCGCATTGGTTTGGATACCAGTTTGGGTTGGAGCCAACCACACTTTGGACATATTAGAAAATGATGGCGCAGGTGGGTGGATTACTATTGAAACCATTAACAATGTACCAGGGTCTTCCTACACTGTTGAAGATCTTGAATCTGGCAAGGAGTACAGGTTTATTCTGGCCACCAATTGTAGTAATGGAGAGCCAAGTGAACTAAAGTCAGTCATTGATGGCATTACTTTGATTATTGATTTGGCGATTATTGGACGCAACCCTAATAATCCAGTAGCCGTGGATTGCAGTTCAATTCCCTTAAATCAAAATTGGGTAGGGTTTAAAGTTGAATATGTAAGCTCCGGTATTTCGATCGTCAACCTTTTTGAATTGGTGGTAGTGGAGGCCAATAGCCCAAGCAACAATTTTTTCTCAAAAGTTGAAATTCGGCGAGTTTATCGTGTGCATCCAATTGTTGCAATTGATCAAGATGAGTTTTGGCCGAACTGTGATAATCCTTTAATCCCAAATGTTGGCACCCCATTTCGAATGGCTCGCCTTTTCGGAAACGGCCCAAACAAGGAATTAATAGGTTGGCTTAACCTGGTTCAAAATTCCAGTTCGAGTATAAGTATTTGCCCTGATTATAATCATCCAATCTTACCCTGGAAAAATGCTTATAAATTTACAGCTTTGGTTTCCTCAAAGGCTAACAATATGCCAGGTTGTGGCAATCGGTCAGACAATATTACGGCTGTTTATGCTGACTTAAAAGCCCAAAGTCCTTTTGACCAAACTCTTCACGTTTTTTTTCCTCCATCTTTTTCAGGAAATAACAATACCAATATTCGTTTGTTGAATGCCCAAGGACAAATGGTTTTAGATCAAAAGCTAGAAATAATCACTACTGAAGTTGCGCTCCCTGTAAGGATACTTACCCCAGGGATTTACATCCTACAAGTCGAATCTGAAGGAGAAGTACATTCTTTGAAAGTCATCAAGGTGTAATTTAAAGATTGAAATTTTCGCTAATCCAGGGCTTCAACTTAGAGGAATCCTGTCCATTTTAATACAAAAGAAAGATTTTGATATGAAAAACTTCTTCTTTTTAGCTCAAGGAATCTCAATAAAAGTGGTCTTCTCGATTTTCCTATCTCCATTCTCACTTTCTGCACAACCAAGCATAGAATGGCAAAGGGCGCTTGGCGGATCTGAGGCAGAACAGGCAAGATGCATTCAGCAAACGACGGATTTAGGATATATTGTCGCAGGCAATTCCGTTTCCAATAACGGTGATGTGATTGGAAATCATGGGGTCAACGATTTCTGGGTCGTAAAATTAAGCAGTGCAGGGTTGGTTCAATGGCAAAATGCACTTGGTGGAAGCAACGACGATTGGGCATATTCTATTCAACAGGTAAGTGATGGTGGTTATATTGTGGCAGGTTATACAAAATCAAACAATGGAGATGTTTTCGGTAACCATGGCGATCGAGATTTTTGGGTAGTAAAATTGAATAGCCTTGGCGTCCTCCAATGGCAAAAGACACTCGGCGGCAGCGGATGGGACGAGGCGTGGTCTGTCCAGCAAACTGCAGATGGCGGGTATATTGTAGCAGGTCGCACAACTTCCCTTGATGGCGACGTAACGGAAAATCACGGCGCTTTCGATTTTTGGGTTGTGAAACTGGACAGTGTTGGTGTTCTTCAATGGCAAAAGTCGTTAGGCGGGAGCATGGTTGACATAGCCTACTCAGTCCGTCAAACAGCGGATGGAGGGTATATTGTAACGGGCGAATCTGAATCCAACGACGGAGATGCATTGGGGTTGCACGGGAGCTTAGACTACTGGGTAGTAAAACTCAGCCCTATTGGCGAATTAGAATGGCAAAAAATGCTCGGCAGCACGAGCCTTGACCGACCCAATGATATTTACCCAACGAATGATGGGGGATATATTGTAGTTGGGATCGCTTCCTGGAACGACGGGGATGTGACAGGGAATCACGGTGGTTACGACTATTGGGTCGTAAAACTGAACGGATTGGGGGAAATTGAATGGCAAAAATCTTTGGGAGGCAGTAAGGAAGATTATGCACAATCTGTACAACAAACAAGTGACAACGGTTATATCATAGCGGGCTCCTCTCCATCAACTGACGGGGACTTATTTAGCAATCATGGTGGTGTAGACTTCTGGATCGTGAAATTGACAAATGAGGGAGATCTTAAATGGCAAAAAACGTTTGGCGGTACGCAAGCTGATCGGGCTATATCCATTCAACAATCCAGTGATGGAGGCTTTATTATAGCCGGGTTAACACAATCAAACAACGGAGATGTTTCTGGTTTTCACGGTGTGCAAGATTTTTGGGTCGTAAAACTGTCCCCGGAATCTGTAGGCTTTGATGACCTTCCCAGTAACGCCCCACTTGCACTCTTCCCCAATCCTGCTGTTCAATCTATATCCCTAAATATCCCCGTCTTATCCTCAGTAGTTTCAATAGAGACGGTAGATGAACCCACACTTACCGTCTTAATCACCAACCTTCTAGGCCAAGAACTCAGCCATCAAACCATTTTAAAAGGTCAACGTGTAGACGTAGCCACCCTACCCAACGGCATATACCTCATAACTGCCACGACAACACAAGGCAAAGTGTATTCTGGAAAATTTATGAAGCAGGACCAATAAGGTACTACTTTTGCCGGCTAATCCATTACTTAGAGTTCTTAATGACACAACCCGAATTGCTCGACCGACTTGAATTAGACCTGACCGACCTTTTGAAAGAGGTTCGTGGCCGTTTCTCCAATCAAGCTTCTGAAGTTTTGC
>CANJPT010000193.1 GCA_947476195.1 Lewinellaceae bacterium
ATGTTTTCGATCTATAAAAAACACCTGTTCTTGGCAGGTATCACTGTGCTTATTTTAAACGCCTGCACCAAAGACGTAAGCATCCCGATCCAGCCATACGACAGCAAACTGAGCATCCAAAGTCTCATCACGCCAGGAAAAACCCCAACCGTTTACGTTTACCGAACGGTACCGTTTTTTGATGCGAATGTGCTCCCAATCGATCTGTTTTTGCGCAATGCCGTTGTGACATTGAGCAATCCTGACGGTTCGGAAATCTTGCATCCGGACTCGGCCTGGAATCCAACGCTTTGTTATTACGAATATTTTTTCGCCGGGCTGATTCCAGTGCAACCTGATAAAACCTATAGCCTGTCTATCCTGTATAACGGCGAAACCTTCTCGGCAACTGCCAAAACAGACCGTCGTATCGTACAGTTGGACTCGGTAACCTACACGTCAAAATTCAAAGACCTGTACGGCGAACACGAGGGCATTGTACTACATTTCAACGACCCTGTTGGCAAGGGCGACTACTACCGTTTTGACATGGGGCGCACTTTCGGTCCGATGGACACCATTTTCGGGGTAGGGAAAGTGATTTCAGAATGTTCACTGGGCAAAACGACTTGGGT
Organism: Lewinellaceae bacterium; assembly: GCA_947476195.1. Taxonomy (GTDB): domain Bacteria; phylum Bacteroidota; class Bacteroidia; order Chitinophagales; family Saprospiraceae; genus M3007. The sequence goes on from CANJPT010000193.1 coordinate 615, forward strand.
GCAGGAATTAGGCCGTAGCATTTACCCTGACCAGAATGGCGATGGCTCGGGCTTCACTTTAACCATTGAGCCGACTTACAAGCACAAACAAGGGGATGTTGGATATGTCCGCTTACAAAGCATGGACAAAGCTGCCTACGATTTTTACGATCAATTTGACCGTCAAAAGCTGTCCCAAGCCAACCCTTTTGTGGAACCGGTTTTTATTCAGCCGGGGCAATTTGGAGCAAAGGCATTTGGTGTGTTCGGTGCGTATGCCGTGAGTGACTCGATACGGTTTATTTATCCTGAGTAGGAAGGATAAATAAATCAGAAAGTTTTGGTTGGGAGTAAGATAAATAATTCACCACTAAATCATGGCAAATCTCGGTATTAGGCCGCCATAACTTTACCAATTAATAAGTACGTTATGGCGGCTCTTACATATCTACCTCTTTCACTCCTTCTTCAGCCTTACCCGTTGGCCTTGAATAGTAACATTCAGGCTACTCCCTTGGAATTCGCCAATTTCATTGCCGTATTCATCATAAAGTAGCTTGTTGTTGACCTCACCACCTTCCGAACTGATTAAGCGTCCGGTAGTACCTTCAATGACTTCGCCATACCATTTGTTCGGGCCTGCCACCACTTTGACCTGCACACCGTTTTCGTCGGTAGCGTAAGTTCCGATATGGTTAAGTTGACCTTGATCAGAAACATTCGAGGTATTTGGGCTATTGCTTTCCGGTATCACTCGATTAACAATCAATAAGAGGCCGATTAGTAAAGCATATCGGGCAAAACCTGCGAAGAAGTTTTTAGCCAATGCCCATACCAAAGGGAGCGCGATAAAATAGCCTAACAAAAGTACAATGGGATTGAGGTCAAGATTTGTCAAGAGGTTCTGCCTTCCTAAAAAGTAGATAATAACGGCGCTTATCAGATAAATCCCGATAAAACGAAGGATTTTAAGAACCGTACGAATAAATGGAGACTGGGCACTGGATTGTTCCATCATAAACAGGGATAGATTGAAGCATTCCCAGTCCCAAAGAGTGCCGTTTAAATAAAAAAAGGCGCGGGACTGAAATCTACTTGCTTTCAAGGTACTACCACAGCACCAGCAGCCAAATAAAAAACAGCCCACGCCCGTATCGGACGCGAGACTGTTAGTTCTTTCTGGCTGCGTTCTTAATGTGGTAGTTTTAGAAAGCAAGAAGACTAACGCCTCAAAATACAAATTCATAGGTCCCCTCGGGGACGCCGCAAATATACCGATATTTTGAGAGCTTACAAATTGCTCAGGCGACTGATGGCAAGAGGAAATTATAATGTGGAAGACACGCGTTTTCCTGGCAGGACTTGATAATGGGCACGAAACTAAAGTGAAGAGCCCATACTTAATGATCTATCATAGCTATAAGAATGGTATACCATATTGCTTATATATATCGATCCTATGTGAAAACAGGATTAGTGAGCTCATTTGCCAGGCAGGTTAAGCCTGTGCGTGGGGTGGGCATCCGAAATGACAGGAGGCGGGGGTCGATTTAACTCGGAGGGGGGAGGCGGCAGTGTTCTGAGTACATTCCTTAGCCTGTTCATATCTCGCGAACCATTTTTTCTGCCATGGGCCGTTCGCAAATTCAAAATTTGATTCAATAACTTAACTACCGTAGTTGGGGTGAGATTAACTTCTTCAACGGAATCTATAAATGATATTGAATAATACCTTATTGTTCGATCTTTTACACTGTCGCCTCTTGTTGAGAATGTTGATAAAGGGAACTTATATGAAAGATCATCAGGAGGAAATACCGTCAATCAGTCAAAAAGAAATTTGAAGCACCAAATAAAATCACCCCGTTAGGCAACCTTTAAGGCATATTTCCTGAATTGATAATCAAAAGGTGAAAGACAAAGGTCTAAAGCATATCGTGGCTGGCTGCCGGAACAATGACCGGGGCAGCCAAAAAGCACTGTATGACCGTTTCTACGGTTATGCCCTGTCGGTGGCGTTGCCTTATTGCAGCCTTGAAACGGAAGCTCGCGAAGTGCTGAACGATACTTTCCTCAAAGTTTTCACCAGTATCGGTCGATATGACGAGAACCTCCCATTCACTGCCTGGCTGCGCACTATTGTGGTTCGCACAGCCATCAACCATTACCATAAGCATCTTAAGGACTTAGTGATGCATGATATGACCGAAGGATTGAATCTTAGTGTTGAGGATGATTATCTGTCCAAAATGGCTGCGGAGGATATGATAGCCCTGATGCAAAAACTTCCACCAGCCTACCGCTTGACATTAAATCTTTTTGCACTTGAAGGCCACACACACTCCGAGATTGCAGAAATGCTCGGCATCTCAGTCGGGACATCCAAGTCGAACCTCTCGAAAGCACGTGCCAAGCTCAAACAAATGATGACCATCGAATTAATACACGGCAATTGAAAAACATGGCAGACAAGAACTTTTTTGACCTGTTAAGGGACAAAATGGCCGCATTGCGGCCTTCCGAAAAACATCGCGATGACGACTGGGTTGCGCTCGGTGAGCGCCTGAATGCAACCTTGCCACAGCAGCCGAAAGGAAGGAGGCGTACAATAGTGTTGCCCTTGTTGCTGATAGCGGCTTTGATGTCAAGCAATGCAGTGTGGTGGCATTCAAGCCGCTGTGATCGGGCCTCACTGACGCGAATGGAGGTACAGGTAAATGATTTGCAAAAAACCATCACAAAGTTAGCCTCCACACAGGAAACACTACAACACAAAGTGATACGAGACACACTTTGGCGAACGGTTTACATCCGATCAAATGAAACAAGATATGAGCAATCTGCTCGTATTGAAAAAAGTGGAGTAGCAGTATCAATGGGAAGTCAGGAAGACAGATTTTATTCATCTGGCATCACGATTTTTCCACCTAATTTAAACAGTGGATTTGCAGATAGTGTCCAGACAGCTTCAGGGAAGACCTCGAATATTATTTCCGATGGTAAGATATCCAAGACGGCAACAGATTCCATTTTAAAATTATCTGACAGGACGCTGGCGGAACACTCTTCCTTAGTCTTGATTGATACCTCAAAGTCCAAACCTAATTTTCATGAAAGCATCACTAAAGAAGAAAAGAAGCCTACTGAACCCTTCTCCGAAAAGCTTATAGATGCTCTTCGCCCCAAGTTTTTCAAAGTCGGGGTGAACATCGGCTGGCTGTATGCTAACAGCAAAGGATTGATGCACGAAGGCGGTTTTTTGTACAATTTAAGCGGCGAAATAGGACTCTCACGACATTGGAACGTGCTGGCAAACCTTGGAATGGGCCAGTTGCACTATAAAGCTCATACGCCCGAAGCTATTTTGGGAACGCCGGATTTTCCCATGCTGCCATCCATGGAGCATCACCTCACAGAAATGGACGTGACAGGGCAAAAAATCCACCAATTCGCTCTCGGTTTGCGCTACACTTTTGCTCAGCCCGGCAAGCCCCGCCCGTTCCTGGGTCTCGGTTGGGGCGGTCAAACCCTTCTGCCATTCTCCATCGAATACGAAATCCAGCACGAACCGACCGGGACAATTCAGAAAGGAGTTCTTGAGGTCACAGCCCGCACGCAGATGCGGAATATCCTTAGCTTGAGCGGAGGGATCGAAATGCCGCTCTCTCCCCGCTTCGACTTGTCCTTGGAGGGTTTTTATCAAAGGCAATGGAAAAAACAGAGCGGCATCGCACCTGACATGTTAGGCATCCAAGCGGGTATAAACTGGCTTTTCTAACGGAATTCACTACCCAAGGGTAGTTTTTTCATAGGCGGGGGGCGGGTCACTGCACGCGATGCCGCCCCCTTTTTTGAAACCAACATTTTATCAGCAAACCATTTTAACAATGAGGTATTTGTTACTTTCTTTTTTCTGTGCGCTGGGCGGGGCTTGTTCCTTGTCGGGACAGGTACTTTTTCAGGAAAATTTTGAAGCTATTGGTCTTCCGGCTGGTTGGTCGGTCAGTACTTTGGCTACCGATGGGGGTTGGAAAATCGGCACCCCTGCTGTCCTGTCCAGTCAATACTTTACCATTGAAGGCAATGGCTCGCTGCGGGTGGCGGGTACAAATGACGATGCATGCAACTGTAACAAAAGGGAAGATTATCTAATCACACCACCGCTTAATCTTACAACCTTGAGCTCAGCTGCATTGAAAGTGGATATCTTTTTTGGTGCTGGCAATTATCAAGGAACCACCGAGCGTGCCACTATTGAGGTATCGCTCGACAAAGTGACCTGGACTGAATTGGCAACGCTTCACGGACACGGTGGGTGGGATCAACACCTCGTTGACTTGAGCGCTTTTGCCGGGAAAGACAGCGTTTATGTCGCGTTCCATTATGATGATAACGGTGGTTTTCTATATGGTATGGCAATTGACAATGTTAGCATTGAAGTTCCGGCAACATTGGACGCTTCGCTCACAAAGCTCGATACGAAACCCTACGGTTTGGTTGCAGCAGAAAATCATGTCAGCGGTGTGGTTTTCAACAATGGCGTGACCCCCATTACGTCTTTGGAGATTGCCTACACCGTTGATGGCGGTATTCCTGTTGCCACTTTAGTTAGCAGTTTGAGCA
>CANJPT010000194.1 GCA_947476195.1 Lewinellaceae bacterium
CGCAGCATTCCCACATAATCATGACCATCTTGTTTACTTTTATCGATACCGGCAAGGGTAGCTCCAAGCACAGCGCCTAATGCACCGAGCGCTTCGTGGTTTTCGCCATTGTTTGTGGCTCCACCCATGCGGACATCGCCCAGCGCCGTGTAAATTCCGAAGGTGGTTTCCGGGAAATTCCGGCCGGTTTTATCCCACCAGATGAGGGGCAGGAAATCTCCTTTTTGGGAAAAATCGAACACGTATTGATCGAAGTCCTGTGCGGTTTTTTTCCAATCTTTGAAAGCGTAAGGCTTTGGGCGATTGGGCATTTTATCTACCCTTGGGATGGCGTGTTGCGATACGGATGCAGCGGTTGGGGTAAAATTGGGCTTGGGTGCACAGGCGGAGAGGAGTAGGAAAAGAAGAAGGAAGTATTTGTTCATGTGTTCTGTTTTGTCCTTGTAGATTTAAAAACAGATTTTAAATTTATAAGGAAGATTCATTTTTGATTAGTAAAACCGGTCAAACCTTTGCTGAAAATGGATCTAATCCATCCTGTATTCTAGTTTGTACTCCTGGCTGATTCCGTAGCTAAAACAGCAACTTTTAAACTTTCAAGTCCGGTTTCGAGTGAAGCCGTAAGTGAATGTCCCGGGTTTTCGATTTTTTTCAACAGATCGGATAAAGACGCCCGGACACAATCGGCATAAACCTCTTGCTTGGACTGCTTTAGGCGGAAATTTCCTGTCAGGATTTCATTCACTTCATAAGGTAACCCGCCTGAACGAACCGTATTTTTATGGATAGATCCGGCTTGATCAGAAATGCCCCAGCCTTTGGGTCTCGATTCATCATTGGCATCTTCAATAAGCGATGAATCCGTTTCTTGAAAAAACGGGCAGTTTTGAAGGACTTTTTTGGATTTCTTATCGACCAGCGCTTTCAATGTTCCCCCCAGCGGGATCCAACCTTGCAATTCGATATCCGCGAGGTCGTAGGCGAGTTTTATTCTGGTAATTTCAAAAAAACCGGGACGCGCAAAAGCGTGGTAATGCGTAGCAATCAAACCGCCTTCATAGAGGACATTTGCGATAATTTGGTCTTCTTGTTGTGGGTTGCGATTGTGTTTCAGACCATTTACTTTCAGGATCTTAGCCGGAGCAAAAAAGTGGACCAGGTCAATGAAATGCACGGCATGTTCGATCAATATGCCACCAGAGCGCTCTGAGTCCCAAAACCAATGTTCGGGTGGGAGTTGCTCATCCTGAGCGTAGTTTTCGACATCTACGCGACGCAGTTTCCCAAAAATCTCCTGTTGCGTAAAACCCTGAATTGTTTGTAAAAGTGGGTTGAAGCGCATGATAAAATCAATGGCCGCCACCTTGTCCGTTCTGTCGCGGGTCTGCACGATCCTTTCGGCTGCAGGTAGCGTAATAGCAAGGGGCTTTTCGATCAACACATGTTTGCCGGCCTCCATACAGGCCATGGCGATCTCTTCGTGGGTGGAAGGTTCTGTTACGATGGCCACCGCGTCAATTTCTTTTTCAAGCAGGAGAGCACGCCAGTCGTTGAAGGCTTTTACGCCATCCGGGACTTTCAGGGCATCCATGTTTTTATCAGCGATAGCGACCACGCGTACGTTTTCGAGTGGCTTCCAGGCATGGTGCAGGAATTTGCCAAAGCCGCCGTAGCCTATGATACCTATGTTGAAAACGCGCATTTTTTTCTATTTGCTAAGCCCAATTATCCAGGCCATAGATTTAAACCAAGTAAGCAATTACCTCATTGAAAAGATTTTCTCTGTCTTTTTGAGCCCTTTCTATGAAAGTTCCATCTGCAGCTGTTTTAGGATCATGCTTTGCTGACCACATTATAATTTCAGTTAAGGTTGGCAACAGATCAATCCCCTTTGGAGTAAGCTTATAAACTAGTTTCGACTTATGCTGCTCATCGACCGTTTTAGTCACGATGCCGGACTGCTCGAGCAATGACAGCCTGTCGGCTAAAATATTGGTAGCCATTTTTTCTTCTGACTTCAAAAACTCGCCGTAGTAATGCTTGCCTTTGAACATCAGATCACGGATAATTAGGAGCGTCCATTTGTCTCCAAAAATCTCTAATGCAAAGTTGATGGGGCAATCCGATCTGCGATGTTGTTTTTTCATACACAAAGATAAATCAAAAAAACTACTACTTGCATTTTGCAAGTAGTTTGTACATTTGTGACATCCTTTTATCAAAATTTTATAAAAATGGCAACTTTACACAACGAAATCACGATTAGCGCGACTATTGACAAGATTTGGAGCATTCTCACGGACCTTGAACGCTTAGACAAATATGACCCAACAGTCAAAAAATCCACGTTGATTTCTTCAGAAAAAACAGGCCTTGGGGCCAAAAGAAAGGTTGATATGTTGGATGGAAAAAATTGGTTTGAAGAAATGATAACCGTTTGGCGACCCAATGAAGCATTGACTTATCAATTGACCGATTGCTCATTTCCAATAAAGGGATTGAAACACAGTTATCGTTTTCACCAAATGAACGGACAGATCAAAGTTGAACAAGTAATGGAATATACCGTAAAATTTGGTTTGTTGGGTAAATTGTTAGATGGATTAATGATTCGAAAACAGTCAGATAATGGCATTAAAAAGTTTTTTGCAGGGCTAAAGTCTTATGCGGAAACACATTGATTTCAAATAATGGCATACAACGAAAATTTAGCAGACAGAATTCGTGAACGTTTATCAGAACTGCCCAACATTGAAGAAAAAGAAATGATGGGTGGTCTGACGTTCATGTACAATGGTAAGATGTGTGTTGGTATCATTCAAGATGAGCTGATGTGTCGTATCGACCCTTCCATTCAGGATACAGCTCTTGAAAAAACTGGCTGTAGGGCAATGGATTTTACAAAACGGCCTATGAAGGGCTATGTTATGATCGATGATACTGGAATGGAGTCCAATCAAGCGTTCAATTATTGGATCGATTTGGCGCTTGATTTCAATAATCGGGCAAAAGCATCCCAAAAGTCTAAGCCTTAGTAGCTTCTAGCGATGATTGTTTCCCCAAATCCCGCACGATCCCTTTCATCGCAAAAAAGCCCAGAAAATGTACCGAGGCGATGACCAGCAAGGCATAACGCAGCGCCACATATTCACTTACATACCGGGCCAGTATGATGAACAGTCCGCAGCCGAGTAGCCGACCGAGGTATAAGCCCAGTTCGTGATTGAAAATATAGGCAAATTCATTGCGGCCTTCTTTCGCAGCGACCACATCAATGACTTTTAACTGGATCGGGAAATACGCTATGTCTAACAAAGGCCGTGCAAAAAGCAGGCATAACATGAACAGTATCACACCCTGTGCTGAATACAATCCGGCGTTGGATAAGGCGCCCAGCACGAACAATCCGCAACCGATCCCGTAGATCATCAGTCGGTGCTGCGGTCCGGTGATACGCCCCAAAACATAGAGCAAAATCGCAGACAAGGCCGCCCCGATACTCGTGATGAGTCCAAGCGAACCTTCTTTTCCAACCAGCGTCAGGATCAACATGGTTGGAGCGGTTACGATATAGCCCTGTGCCACACCTTTGAGTGCGGCCAGCCCGAGCATTTTATTCCAGAGTCTGTCAAAATTTAAAAAGAGAAAAGGAGCTTTTTTCGGGTTCTGAAACTTGCCCCGATGCACCAAAACGGAGGCGAAGACCGAAAGCGCAAATACCCCGACCGTCAAGCCATGATAGGCTACATTGACGTTTCCATTGAACCAGCCATTTTGCTCTGTAGAGGCTATAAAAGCACCTGCAGCCAGTGGCACAACGATTCCTGTGACGGTATAAAAGAAGGTTTCAATGCCGTAGTAATAGTTTCGATTCGCATCTTTGGTTGTATTCAGGGCCAGAAAATCCCGGTTGGCCCAGAAGAACCCATACGATAAGCCCATGATCAGGCCGGCCACAAAGACCCCGAACGTATCAAGGTTATCCAGAGACATCATCGCAAACATGGATACCCCACTCAGCAACATGCCCAGCGAGTACATCCGTGCTACAGGAAAGTGATTGAGCAAATAACCGTTGATCATGAAGGTCAGTGGAATGCCCGTGTACACTGCCAGTTGGAAAATGACCACCAGACTGATGTCCGATGAGTTGCGCATGATATATGCCCCGACAAACAATTCGACAATGGGCATCACCAGCGCATAGATAAGGTTGGTGAGCAGGAGGGTCCGCATGCCGAGTGGATGGGAGCGGAAGAACTGGAATTCTTGTGTCAGTTTATTCATAGAGAGAACCTAAATATTAACCTGCGAAAAATTAGTTTTACCAATATGAGTCATCCCGAATTTTGTAAGTCCTTGGCTTCGGAGAGGCTTAACATTGGTAGAAAATGGAATTTGGATTTTTATGGACCTTGTTGAGGTCTAACTCATTTTATTTTTGTTTGATTATGGATGTGTCTAATAGATTTTTCAAAATCTCCTCAATCGAAAACGTAGCTCCACAGATCACTTCATCCGATGCTCCATAGTACATCGTGATCTCATCGCCATTGACCAGGTGGCCATTGGTAAATACCACGTTTCCAAAGAATCCGGTTTTTTCATAATCGGCCACGGGCTCGAACAAAGGGTCTTTTGATCGAGCCAACACTTTGGTCGGGTCTTTCAGATCGAGCAGGACCGCGCCGAGGCAATAGCGATGCTGTGCATCTGCGCCGTGATAAATCTCCAGCCAACCCTTAGATGTTTTGATCGGTGCTGCTCCTGCGCCGATGCGGGCGCTGTCCCACCAGCCGTCACGGGTACGCATGATACAGGTGTGATGCCCCCAATGCAGGAGATCCGGCGAGGAGGCGATCCAGATATAATTGCCACCCAGTGAAATGCCTGATGGTCGATGCAGACAAAAATATTGATCGCCAATTTTTTCTTCAAAAAGGGCGCAATCCTTATTGTGAGGAGGTAAGATCATCCCTTCTCTTGAAAATTTCCTCCAATCTCTGGTACGTATCAGGCCCACACCCACGCCATTTTCGGAAAC
>CANJPT010000195.1 GCA_947476195.1 Lewinellaceae bacterium
CCAAAGCCCAAAGCATCAAGCAAGGGATGATGCAGCAACTGCTAACTGGTAAAATCAGACTGATATGAACGAAAAATATCAAAATAAATACCGGGTCGCCTCGGCGCGTGCGCCGTGGTGGGATTATGGTCGGGCTGGGGCCTATTTTATCACGATTTGTACCGCCGAACGGCAGCATTATTTCGGCAAAATCCAGCAGGGCGGCATCCAGCAATTATCACACGTCGGGGTGCTGGCCGATGTACTGTGGTACGAAATTCCTCACCACGCCCATCATGTCGAATTAGGGGTGTTTCTGGTGATGCCCAATCATGTGCATGGTATTTTGATATTGAACAAGGACGTTGGCGCTGGCATTGTTGACGACGGCGGTCATGATCACGACCACGTAGAGACAAGGCATGCCTTGTCTCTACCCCAGGATCCCACCAAACCACCGAACCCCAATCCCCAAAAATCATCAATCCCCGTGCATTACCGTTTTCAAAATCCCGGTAAAAACACCATCTCGTCCATTGTAGGGTCCTATAAATCGGCGGTAACCAAACACGCCCGGCGCTTAGGGTTCGATTTCGGCTGGCAAACCCGTTTCCACGATCATATTATCCGGGATGATGCCGAATATCAGCGCATCAATGATTATATTGAATCCAATCCGGCAAATTGGGCAAAAGACAAATTCTACCCATGAAAACTGTACCCAATATGATCGGTCAACCCGAACGCCACACCCAAAACCGAATCGTCCAACTGTTCCGCGACCAGTTGCACTACCACTATTTGGGCAACTGGGAAGACCGCTTCAACAACCAAAACATCGAAGAAAGTTTGTTGCATAACTTTCTGACGGAACAGGGGCATATTCAAGTGCTGATCACCCGTGCCATCAAACAATTAAAAGATGCCGCCAGCGACCCAAATGAGAGCCTGTACAACAACAACAAGAAAGCGTACAGTTTGCTGCGCTACGGGGCGAAAGTCAAGGCGGAAGCAGGCGATAAGTATGAAACGGTCCGGTTCATCGACTGGAAAAACCCGGAAGCCAATCATTTTGCCATTGCAGAAGAGGTCACCGTTTTGGGCAATCGGGAAAAACGTCCTGACATCGTACTGTATGTAAACGGCATCGCCATTGGGGTATTGGAACTCAAAAATGGCAGAAAAGACATAGGAGAAGGCATTCGGCAAAGTATCACAAACCAGCAAAAAGAATTTATTGAACCATTTTTTAGCACGGTGCAATTCGTTTTCGCAGGCAATGACACCGAGGGACTGCGCTATGGTACGATTGGTACCGGAGAAAAATACTACCTGCAATGGAAGGAAGGAGACAGCGACGAAGGCGGGTATCTGGTGGACAAATACCTGCTCAAAATGTGCAACAAGCAACGCCTGCTGGAATTGATGTATGATTTTGTGCTGTTTGATGGCGGTAGGAAAAAATTGCCTCGGGTGCATCAGTATTTTGGCATCAAAGCCGCCCAAGAAAGTATTCGAAAACGCGAGGGAGGCATCATCTGGCATACACAAGGCAGTGGTAAAAGCATTGTTATGGTGCTGTTGGCCAAGTGGATATTGGAAAACAATCCCAACGCCCGTGTCGCCATCATCACCGACCGGGATGAACTGGACAAGCAGATCAAGCGGGTATTTGAAGATGCCGGAGAAACGATTTACCGCACCACCAGCGGCAAGGATTTGATGAACCAACTGGCACAGCCAAAACCCATGTTGCTGTGTTCGCTGGTGCATAAATTTGGCAAACGGGAAGTGGAGAATTTTGACAGCTTCATCCATGAACTGGAAAATCAGCCCACCAAAACCATCGGCGAACTCTTTGTATTTGTGGATGAGTGCCACCGAACCCAGAGCGGTAAACTGCACAAGGTGATGAAGGCAATGTTGCCCAATGCTTTGTTTGTCGGTTTCACAGGCACCCCACTTTTGAAGAAAGACAAACAAACCAGTCTGGAGGTCTTTGGTAAATACATCCACACCTACAAATTCACGGAAGCGGTAGAAGACGAGGTGGTGCTGGATTTGATGTACGAAGCCCGCGATATTGAACAGCGCATCACTGCTCAATCCAAGATTGATGCTTGGTTTGAAAGTAAGACCGCAGGGCTGAATGATTTTCAGAAATCAGAACTGAAACGACGCTGGGGTAATATGCAGCAGGTGCTAAGTTCCAGAAATCGGATGCAACAAATTGTCAATGACATCGTGTTGGATTTCTCCGTTATACCACGATTGAGCGACCACCGGGGCAATGCCATTTTGGTCGCGGGTAGTATTTATGAAGCCTGCAAATACTACGAACTCTTTCAAAACCCTGAAGGCGGATTCAAAGGCAAATGTGCCGTCGTTACGTCTTACAATCCTTCCCACCGTGATATTGTCACGGAAGACACGGGCGCAAACACCGACACTGAAAAAGAGTACATCTACAAGATTTACAATACGATTCTGGAAAAGGTAGTCGCAGAGCCGCAAAAATCAAAGTCGGAAACGTATGAAGACAAGGCAAAGGCACTGTTCCTGAAAGAGCCTGCCAACATGAAACTGCTGATTGTGGTGGCCAAACTGCTGACCGGATTTGATGCTCCCAGTTGTACGTTCCTCTATATTGACAAGGAAATGCAAGACCATGGCTTGTTTCAGGCTATTTGTCGCGTCAACCGTCTGGACACTGAAGACAAAGCATTTGGTTACATTGTGGATTACAAGAACTTGTTTGTCAAGGTAGGCAATGCGGTGTCTGTTTACACCTCCGAATTGGACTACGACAACTTTGAAAAGCAGGATTGTGACATCCTGTTGAAAGACCGGTTGAAAAGTGCCAGAGAACGCTTGGAAAATGCGCTGGAAGAGATTGCCTTGGTTTGTGAACACGTCGAGCCACCCAAGAGCGATTTGGACTACATTCGGTATTTCTGTGGAAATCCGGAGCAGGAAGAAGATTTGAAGGCTACTGAGGTCAAGCGTACGGCCTTATACAAGCACACCGTGGCACTTATCAGGGCTTATGCCAACATTGCCGCTGAGATGACCGCAGCGGGTTATGCTGACCAAGAGGTAGAACGCATCAAAAAGACGCTGGACAACTACCTGCGCTTGCGTGAAATCATCCGAAAGGCAAGTGGAGAGACGCTTGACATGAAGACATACGAAGCGGATATGCGGTACCTGATTGATAACTTCATCCAAGCCGACCAGAGCCGGAGGATAGACCCCTTTGAGAATCAATCCTTGCTTGAACTCATTGTCAATACCGGTATTTCCGAAGCCATCAGCAAATTGCCTCAAGGGATTCAAAGCAGCAAGGAGGCTGTTGCAGAGACCATCGAAAACAATGTCCGCCAAAAAATCATCAAAGAGCATTTGATTGACCCTGCCTATTTTGAAAAAATGAGCCAACTGCTCAACACCATTATAGCGGAGTTACGGGCGGATAAAATCAACTTCGAGGAATACCTGCAAAAGATGGCTGACCTCACCAGCAAGGTGATGGACACCCAAAGAGCGGATATTCCCAAGGACGTTCAAACCCCGGCACAGCGGGCATTGTTTCATAACCTTTCCAATAATGTAATCCTTGCATTAGAATGCGATGAAGCCATCAAGTACAACAAACTCGCAGATTGGAGGGGGGATGAAAGGAAAGAACTGGTACTAAAAGAAGCCTTGTACAAGGTGCTCGACGATGTAGCCGAAGTGGAACGCTTATTCCCAATCATCAAGCAACAAAGTGAATATTAGTGGAAAGCAATAAACCAACGGTTCAGACCATTGACTTAGGGGAGATAACGGCAGAAGTTATCCAAAAAGACATCAAGAACATCCACTTGAGTGTTTATCCGCCATCTGGCAGGGTAAAAATTGCTGCTCCTTTTAGAATGGACATGGAAACCATTCGGATTTTTGCCATTTCAAAATTGAGCTGGATAAAAAGGCAACAGGCCAAACTTCGTAATCAGGAACGGGAAGCACCAAGGGAATATATTTCAAGTGAAAGCCACTACTTTTTGGGCAAGCGGTACTTGCTCAAGGTTGTGGAGCGTGACAGCAAGCCGTCAGTAGCCATCAAGCACGACAACCTGATACTACAAGTAAAGCCAGACACCAATGCGGAACAAAGGCAAATCCTCCTACAGGAATGGTACCGAGCGCAATTAAAAGCACTTGTCCCACACTACATCGCCAAGTGGGAGAAGATCATGGGGGTACAAGTTTCCGAATTTGGCATCAAAAAAATGAAAACCAAATGGGGAACCTGCAACACAGCAGCAAAGCGCATCTGGATCAACCTTGAACTCGCAAAAAAGCCACTGGAGTGCCTGGAATACATAGTGGTACATGAAATGGTTCACCTGCTGGAACGCAGCCACAACGCACGATTTATTGCCTACATGAATCAGTTTTTGCCGCAGTGGCGGAATTTGAAGGAGGAGTTGAATCGGTTGCCCGTTAGTCATTTGGATTGGGGGTATTAAGGCCGGAGTATGGTGGGATTTTCTTAACCTCATTGTGTTTATTCCGGAGTATCTGACCCCCTCATTCCGGAGCATTGATCCCTTGAGGACAGGAACGAGCCGTATGTTTAATCACCGCTGCAAGTTCACGAAAAGGTATTGTTGACTAAAGTCGGCCCAGGTCGCTATCCTTCAAGATAAGAGAGCGTATACGCGTACAAGCACATGGCTTAAAAAGAGGCTGCTACAAAATTTTATTTTGTACTTTTGGACATGACATAATTTTGTCGCCCCGAATTTAGCGATTTTGATTTTTTATAAATAAATTTCCTGATTTGCTCAAAATGAACAAATTAGGCAATTGTCCCCTTCATTGCACCGCCAACTAGTGCCGCGCCCGGCCATTAAGGTATGAATATGGCGGTCTGATTTTTCCTTTCTCTGCGTTGTTCGTCGGTTAAAATGTCCCGCATTGCGCCCTTCTCACGCCTTGATAAAGAAAAAATTTGCCTCCCCAATTCATACCTTAATGGCCGGGCGC
>CANJPT010000196.1 GCA_947476195.1 Lewinellaceae bacterium
ATCGGCAATCCAGCCCTGCGTCGGATGACCTTTCAGGAGCGCGGACGAATGCTCAAAGCCCTGGCGTTGTATCTGATGGACCGAAAGGCGCATTATTATCAGGTATCACATATGACCGGGGCGACCCGTGCAGATTCCTGGGTGGACATAGAAGGTGGTATCGGCAACCTGTTTGCCAACGCAAGCCTCCGCCGGCGTTTCCCCAACGAGACCTATCATGTGGAGGGCGAAACCATCCGGCTTTCAAAAGAGAATACCTTCGTGGGGCACCATATTCTGACGCCCAAGCGCGGCGTAGCCGTCCATATCAATGCCTTTAATTTTCCGATATGGGGAATGCTCGAAAAAATAGGCTGCAACCTGATGGCCGGCATGCCCGCCGTGGTAAAACCTTCAGAGCAGACCTCCTTCCTGACAGCAGCCTTGTTCCGCGACATCATCGAGTCTAAAATTTTACCTGAAGGCGCCTTGCAACTCATTGTCGGAAACGGGCGGGGCATCCTGAATTTTGTCGACAGCCAGGACGTGGTCACCTTCACAGGCTCTGCCGAAACCGGCCGAAAATTGCGCACCACACCTGCCATTCTGCAAAATTCTGTACCCTTTACCGTCGAGGCCGATTCCCTGAATGCCGCTATTCTGGGCGAAGATGCCGTGCCCGGAACGCCGGAGTTTGATCTATTCATCAAAGAATGTCGCCGGGAGATCGTCACCAAAGCCGGACAAAAATGTACGGCCATTCGACGCATCATCGTTCCTGAAGCAATCCTGGACGAGGTTAAAAACGCCCTGGCCAAAGAACTGGCCAAAACAGTCATTGGCGATCCATCTGCAGAAGGAGTACGTATGGGCGCCTTGATCAATCGGCAGCAAGTAGCCCGGGTACGGGAGCACCTGGATATTTTGTTGGGGGAAACGAGCATCGTATATGGTGACCCGGAGCAATTTGAGACCGTGGGAGCTTCCCGCGAAAAAGGCGCGTTCCTGCCCCCTATTTTGTTACTGAACGACCAGCCGTTTTCTAAAAAAAGCAGCCACGAAACCGAGTGTTTTGGCCCGATCTCAACACTCATGCCTTATAGTTCCCTCGAAAAAGCCATTGAATTGGCCAATATGGGCAAAGGCTCCCTGGTGAGCACTATCTGTACCCAAGACCCCTCCGTCATACGCGAGTACGTGCTGGAGGCCGGCGCTTTTCACGGGCGCATTCATATCCTCAACCGGAGTTCGGCCAGTGAAAGCACCGGACATGGTTCGCCTTTGGCTACACTCGTACACGGCGGACCTGGTCGCGCAGGCGGCGGCGAAGAAATGGGCGGAATGCGCGGCGTATTGCACTATATGCAACGGACGGCCATTCAGGGCCATCCAACGGATATTACCGCAGTGACCAACCAGTTTCAAACCGGCGCCCGGCAGACCGAAACGCCCATACATCCCTTCAAAAAACACTTCGAGGATATTTTTGTAGGGGAAACACTTATCACCGCCAAACACACCGTTTCGGAGACCGATATTCACAACTTCGCGAATGTGAGCGGGGATAATTTTTACGCGCACATGGACGTGACCGCGCTGGAAGGCACGCCGTTTACGGGCCGGGTGGCACACGGGTATTTTGTGTTGTCCAAAGCCGCCGGACTTTTCGTGGATGCCAAAAAAGGACCTGTTTTGCTCAACTATGGTCTCGACGAATGCCGGTTTACCAAACCAGTTTATCCCGGTATGACGATCGGGGTGAAACTGACGGTAAAAGAAAAGATCGAGCAGGAAACGGCCTCCCCCGACCCCTCCGAAGGAGGGGAGAACGTCAATAGCCCGGTATCTGTCGGAACCATCCCGCGTGGCATTGTCAAGTGGCTCGTAGATGTATATGATGAAACGGGCGAGACCGTGGCGATTGCTACGATCCTGACGATGGTTGCGAAACGGGAGAAGTAAAGAAAAAAACCTATTTTTGTTGGCAAATAATCTGCATAATGGACGTACACCTTTCCGATGAATTGCTCGCTCCTCTTCGACTTACCGAAAAAGAGGTTCTAATTGAATTAGCTATCGCTCTTTATGCATCAGGTAAACTATCTTTTGGAAAAGCCCGCGAATTAGCCGGGCTGGATTGGGTACGATTCCTTCAGGCATTATCAGCACGTGATATCCCGGCTCATTATAATCAGGAAGATTTCGAAACAGATTTATCGGCTGTTGAAGCACTGTCCGCTTCCGAATGATAGTTGTTTGTGACACTTCCCCATTAGGTAGTACCGCTGACCTGATTTTACTTTGTCACTTTAGCCGAAGCATCCAGAGGATCGGAATCCAATGAAGTTAAGAAAAACGGTTTCAACCCACCACTTCAGTCGTGGGCCTGTGAGCAAGCGCGAAAACACTAACTGATTTATCGGTTTTGTGCAGGAAACCGGTAAATCGGTTCAACGAACCAGAGCCTTATTTCAGGCCCACGACTGAAGTCGTGGGTTGAAATTGTGACACGTTACTAAAGTGACAAAGAATTAAGTCTACGACAATACCCTTTTAAGTAGCCTTTTCCAGATTGATAGTCTCGAGTTGCGGCCTGGTATCTTTGGTCAGGTGCTAATCACTGAAAAAGCGCAAGGATGTTTGTTTTTCAAAAAAATGTTGTACCTTAGTATAAAAGGTTATGATGGTTCATCCGAGCCCGAAAACTTTTTTTAAAAAAATCACTCAAAATGTTTTGATAAAAAACATTTTGTTTATTTTTGTGCCACAAATCACCTGAGCAAGGTGCTTGTTTCATAATAATTAAAATTCAAGTCCTTGAAAGTCAAACAAAAAGCCACCCCAGACTCACCAAATTCTACCATCCATAAACAAAACAACAGCATGGCAGACGACAAAGCAGAACGCCTTAAAACCCTCCAATCCACCATCGACCGTCTCGACAAAACTTACGGACGAGGTACCATCATGCGTCTTGGCGACAAACAAGCTGTAGAAGTAGAGGCTATTTCTACCGGCTCACTCGGTCTTGATATCGCTTTAGGTTGCAACGGCCTTCCCAAAGGTCGTATCATTGAAATATACGGACCAGAATCTTCCGGTAAAACCACCCTGGCCATCCATGCCATTGCGGAATGCCAGAAAAAAGGCGGCATTGCAGCCATTATTGACGCGGAACACGCTTTTGACCGCTTTTATGCCGAAGCCCTCGGCGTGGACGTGAACAACCTCCTTTTCAGCCAACCCGACAACGGCGAACAAGCCCTCGAGATCGCAGAAAACCTCATCCGCTCCGGCGCGGTAGACATTCTGGTCATTGACTCGGTAGCCGCTCTCGTGCCACGGTCTGAAATAGAAGGCGAAATGGGCGACTCCAAAATGGGTCTCCAGGCGCGCCTCATGAGCCAGGCCATGCGTAAACTTACCGGCAACATTGGCCGAACCGGATGCTGCTGTATCTTTATCAACCAATTGCGGGAAAAAATAGGAGTCATGTTCGGCAACCCCGAAACAACCACTGGTGGTAACGCGCTTAAATTCTATGCTTCCGTTCGTCTTGACATACGCAAAAGCGGAGCAGCCATCAAAGACAAAGACGGCAATCTGGTAGGCAACCAGGTTAAAGTAAAAGTAGTGAAAAACAAACTGGCTCCGCCTTTCCGGGTAGCGCAGTTTGACATCGTATTTGGCCAGGGCATCTCCAAAGTCGGTGAGATCATTGACCTCGGTTCAGAGTACGATATCATTCAGAAAAGTGGCGCCTGGTATGCATACAATGGCGCAAAGATCGCCCAAGGCCGCGATGCCGCGAAACAATTCCTGCTCGACAACCCTGAACAGGCAGACGAGATCGAACTGAAGATCAAGGAGAAAATTGCCGCCGGCGTAGTTGCTGCCAAACCAGCCGCCGCGTCCAAGTTTGTGGATGACGACGACGATCTTGAAGATTGATTAAAATACCTTTGAAATATAACGGGCGGCCTTCTTTTGGAGGGTCGCCCGTTTTTTATACGGGGTGCTTTTCTTGACAGGATTTACAGGATAAACAGGATTTAGAGGGGTTAATTGGCTTCGCCAAAAGGATTGAAAAACTTAATTATTGGTTGGCGAAGCCAACCAAGCCCTTATCCATCCTGTTTATCCTGTAAATCCTGTCAAAAAACAATCCGATCAATCACCCTCAATTCATCTTCAATGGTTTCCCCAGATAAAAATCAAGGATCTTCAATTTGAAAATATAATCATACTTCGCTACCGTCCGGTCAGTCTCTGCAATGTCGCGGTTATTGCGGGCCGTGGTCAGATCGAGGGTATTGATCGTACCGAGCGTGTGGCGCTTCACCGTATTCTGGTAAGCGATATCCGTGGCATCAAAGGTCTTCTGCGCCGCTTCCAGGGTCAGCCGCGCAGCACGTGCATTGGCGATGGCAGTTTGTATGTCGTTTTTAAGCGATTGCTGCGTCTGTATCTGCTGCATCTGGGACGTCAGCACGCCCAGGCGCGCCCGTTCCACATTGAGGCGGCTACGGCCGTTCTGGTAAATCGGAATACTGATGCTTGCGCCGACACCTTGTCCAAAATTCTGATCGATCTGATTAAAATAAGTAGATTTAGGAAAGCTGATCGGGGTATCGTAGAAACTGATGGGCACATCCTGTCCCTGAAAATTAATGATGACCGGATCACCCAAAACCGGCGTTCCCACGATCGGGTTATTAAAATCCCTGGCCTGCGAAGAATAGCTGCTGCTCAGATTTGCAAAAGCAGAAATGGTCGGGTAGTAAGCCGACTTGGCGATCGCGATCCCCTCCTGTGCACTTTTGACCCGAAAATCTGCCGAACGGATATTGGCCTGGGTCCCTACTGCGGTCTGATAGACCGGAGTGAGCGAAAAGGCATCCGGATTTGCATCGGCAGGAATGGGCACATTCGGGCGATCGATCTTCAGGTCAAAATCCGG
>CANJPT010000197.1 GCA_947476195.1 Lewinellaceae bacterium
GAGCGGAGGCCAGACAAGAGTTGAGTGAAGCATTCAGGTCTCCAAAACCATCCCCATCCACATCGGCATAATACAAGGTAAAGGTCAGGCCGTCGTCAGCAAGGCCATTGCAGTCATTGTCCAGGCCATCGCACAACTCTGGCGCGCCTAGATAACTAGTTGCGTCAGAATCAGCACAATCCATGCTGTTGGTCACATAACCTGCCGGAACAGCGGCCAGACAAGAACTGAGCGGGGCATTCAGGTCCCCAAAACCATCTCCATCGGCATCGGCGTAATAGGTGCTGAACACCAGTCCTTCGTCCGTTTGCTGGTTGCAATTATTGTCTATGCCATCACAAAGCTCCGGTGCGCCTGGGTAAACGGATGGATCATTGTCGTCGCAGTCCGAGATAAAGTCATATCCATCTGCGTCCTTATCATTATTGTAAAAATAGGTTTTGGCCTTGTAAAAAGCTGCTGTACCTACTTTTGCACCGATTCTACGGCCTGGAATATCATCTTCCGGCGGGTGAATTCCGCCCCAGATCCGCGAAAGGCTCGTCTGGTCGGAAGCATCGCGGTAGGTAGCCCATTGAAGGGTCACATCTACGCTGGGACCTTTTTCCACCCCGAGAAAACCACTATTGGCTGCAATATGATATTCGCCCATTCCGCCAGGGAAATATTCATCCCCGGTAAGCAGGGTAATGGCTTCTGCCGCTGAACGAGAATACGTCGAGTGGCCCGAAATGTACCCCGCAAAAGGAGGTGTTACAAAGGTTTTGCGTTGAAAGGTCCACCATTTTTCAGCCAGGACCCAACCGACCCCGGCTATATCAGTTGCCGGATTGCTGATCGAATCAAATGCCTGCCAGGTATAAAATTTGATCTTCCCTACATTCTGGTTGTTCATTCCTGCCAATGGATCACCCATTCCCACTTGTTCGATGTACCCGGGAATCAGTTCAATACCAGCTGGGTTGTATCTGGGCTTTGCTGGGTCACTGCTCTGTCCGCGATCGGCCATCCAGCGCAAGGCTGAGATCGGGCGGGTACCATCATACCAACCTTTAATACCCCATGCGGCGATGGCGGCATCATGTAAGGCAGCTCCTAAGGTGAAATAGGCCTTCACATCGTATTCCAGGGTATCCAGCAATTTACCTTTGCCATTGTATTTGCGCACAAAAGCCGGGTGGTCCATTGCCTTATTCATGATGGTAAACCAGTGCCCTGGCGGGGTTTCAGAATTGGGGCCATCTGCCCAGAATTGGGCTAAAACACGGGTATAATCGCCCCTTGGAACAATTTGAGGCTGGTAAGGCAGACCTGTTTTAGGATTGGTCGGGCGGCCATTACTTGGGACTCCACCTTCGATTTTATAAAAATCCTTGTACTCCTGAAAGGTAGTTGGGAAAGCATGCGTATCTCCGATCGAAGCAGGCGAAATATCCCACATCACCCCATCCTCCGGGGTAAGGTGAGAGGACCAGATAGGTACCATTTCGAAGTTCCATTTGTATACCTCCGATGTACCGCCACCATCTATGGTATCTAAGAATGAATTCGGGCCGGGGTCATGGTATACCGGCCAATCGATCCCATTTCTTTGAAACACTGTTTTTTGGGAATCTGGAATAGCAAAAGGCAATACCCTACCCCACTCCGGGCTTTGAAATTTTTGCAGGGATGGAATTGGGTTGCCGTTTTGATCTACGGCATTGGTCAGCACCAGCGGTTGCCACTGATTTGGATCAAGCATGGTAGGATTGCCTGTAATCGTAGGATTCAAGGCTGGATTAACTGGCAGGTAATTGATATATGCATAATTCTGTTGCTCGTTTGCACCATCGGTCAGACCATAGGCTCCTACACAATCGCCTATGTAATTACCAAGTGCTGCCGGGTCGCCGGACTGGTAAAAAGTAGCGCTAAAACTCCAATCGTAGCCCAATTGAGCCATTAAATTCCGGAAGCGCTGAATGGAGGCCGGTGCATTCGGAGAATTTTGATAGCGGCGGACCAAGATCCTGTAAGCCGCATAACTAATGGCTTTTTCTCGTGCAGCCCGAATATCTGGTGGTGTGGGAACCCCATCAAACTGACAGGTGTAGGTACCCACAGTTTTGCCCAATAAATAAGTATCGGCAGTTAGCGTGTCATATGCCGCCCAGGCATCCCACATGGCCATAGAGACCTGAAAAAGATTACGAGCCTGCACCGGTGGTCGAGCCAGATCTTCCCGGATTGCCTGTAACATTGCATTATTCCATCTGCGGACGACGGATGGCTGCGCCTTCAGACTGGTCATTTTTATGCATAAAAGAAGCAGTAGAAGCAGGAAATAGCCAATGTTTTTTTTCATAAAATGAATTTTAAGCAGCAAAAGCCCATCCATGCACAGGAATCAAAGGAAAGCAAGAAATGGGCGTAAAAAGATTATAGTTTAATTAAAATTCGGGCCGTTACCCCTTGAGTTTCGCTTTGGATTTCAGCACTATAAGCCCCGGGAGGCAGGTCTTTTACCCTGATAGAAACTTGTTTTCCTGCCTGAAAGAATGACTCTTCAGAAACGATCTCCCCCAAAACATTCAGCAATCGGATCTGGAATTTTACATCAAAATCTTCCGGCAGAATCACGTTCAAAACCTCCTGAGCCGGGTTGGGAAAAAACTGAAATCCTGCTGCTGCCAGCGCGTTATTGGTACCAACTCCAATGATGTGAATAATTTGGATTGTTGTTTGGTTGCACCCATAAGGCGTTGAAGCCGTGAGTTTTACTTCATAAGTCCCACTACCCGGAAATTCGTGCTGCAGCGCAGGCTGGTCAGAGAATGTACCGTCGTCAAAATCCCAGGAATATAGGTATCCCGGTGTTTCAGTGGCCGAAAATTGCCAATTGACCGCATTTAGCTGAGTGGCATTGATGTTTGCATTGATGTTAGGTAGGGTTTGTCCGAACGTAAAATCGAGCCATGAAAACCGGTTGAACAACCAACCTTTCAACTTAGCCACTTCACCTTCATAAGTGGGTGGCAGGAAGCCCGGATTGGGCCAGACATATTTGCCAAGGATTGGCCAAAACTGAAAATTTCTACCCTGTGCCTCCTGTAAAACCGAGGCCATCGAATCAATGACGCCAAAGAAATTGGCGTTCTTTAAATTTGTTTGCCGCAAGGATTGCCAGCGACAAGCCAGATTTTGGGTAAAAAGGGTATCTTTCATCAGTTTTTCCCACCAGAATGGCACCCCGGCATCTCCGCAAACATAGTTGATGTTGAACGCAAACCCTGAAGTGGTGTAGCCCTCGCAATAGTCGGCGTTATACCAGGCCAAATCATAGTCCCAAGGCGGTCCCATACGAATCTTTCCACCCAGATCGTCGCGATCTTTATGGAAGTAAGTGCTGAGCCGGTAGCCATCCACGTTTTTACTTATCTCATTGAGAATGAGGTAATCAATGAATGTATTTTCTGCCCCAAACTTACGCCAGCCTGTTTCTGGATTCTGAAATTCCGGGCCTTTTAAGGCCACTTCAAAACTGTCTACATAGGTCCGTATATAATTTTGCTGTTTGAGGTGGAGTTCGTCCCAACGGGGGTAGCTGTGCTGGAAATAAGTGAAAACATTGGGACTATTTGGCTGCGAAAACTGCGAATTCCAGCCGGGCGTACGGTTCCAGTCGATTCGGCACATGTATCCGCCAGTGAGATCAATTCCGGTTGTATCTTCCGGTTTGAGTTTGGCAATGTCTACGCGGTCTTTATCTCGCCGGATGTCTTCTGTGAGGATATATACCCCCTGATAAGTATTGTCCAATACCAGTTCGCAAAACCGCGTCCGGGTAGCATAATGCCCCAACTGTCGAAAGGTTTCGTAGGCCAATGCATTTCGCATCAAGGTTTTGTCTGAAAAATTAGCGGCGAGTACAAAATCACTTCCTTTAGGCATCTGAAGCAATGCTACCGTTTTGTCTGCGCCCGCATCATCCCTAACTTCAAAACTATACGATTTTTTAGGCATTCCTTGCGAGCTGTTGCCGCGCTGTTCGATCCCAATGGGCCCGGAATAGGCAAAATCTGTCTGATTCAGGTAGTTCCTTACCCCCGGACCATTGTAAATCAAGGAAAATTGAGCGTCGATCTTGGGTTCATTCTGAATGGACTGTCCACCAGTAGCAATTTTTAAGATCGGCAGATCACTCGATTCAAAAGGGAAAGGCTTGCAAGGATCAGAACCAAAGGTGATACTCCAATTGAGCAATTCGCCCGAATCTGCAAAGGCATAGGTATCGAGAATGAGCAATTGCCAGGTACCATTGGGGTCTTGTCCGTTGTTAACCTGACCCATGTCGCCAAAAGGTCGGAATTCACCAGTAAAAGGATACCAGACTTCAAATATAGACGTAGGTGAGTTGTTACTTAGGCAAGTATTCACAAATCCATCCGTATCTCCACCCACGCCAGAGACCAGAGGAATGATCGTTCCATCGGGGGCACGGAGTCGAATGTTGAGATCCGCTACCCATTGGTGTGTTGCATTGATGCACACGCGTTCAAGTCCAAAATTGGTCGCGTTTAACACATTAGGCAGGGCACTCACCGAAATATCAAAGGCTATTGCATTCCCATCATCCGGAATAAGACCACCGGAGCCCGAAAAAGTTTGAGCGAAAAAAAGTGCCGGCAAAAACAGAAAAAAAGCAATTAATAAAGTGCGAGCATGGAACATAGATACAAATTTTGCCCACAAGGTAAAATCATCAATGAAATGAATGTTTGTATTTTGAAAAACCAATTTA
>CANJPT010000198.1 GCA_947476195.1 Lewinellaceae bacterium
ATATTACCGATGCTATTCAACTCGACTAACCAAATGTCAGTCCCCCCATGGTTACCAAGTACATCTCCATTAACGGATCTGGTGTTTCCGGCAATCATGAATCCTCCATCCGAAAGATTGCAAACTGATTCTGCTTGATCTGTATTACTACCTCCTAAACTTATCCGCCATTCAAGATTAGCTTGAGCATTTAAGCATGGTAGTGAAAAGAGCAGGATGATTTGAACGATGTACTTTAACATTGTAGTTAAATTGAATGATTTCTGATTCATTTCAAGGCTAATTTTTTACGATTTTTAGTACTTCAGTTTCGTTTATTGATTGAATATCAAGAAAATACATCCCTGGGCTAAGCCATTCCAAAGGAATCGAAACTTGTTGATCAATGAACTCAAACGTTTGAGTAAAAATCAATTGTCCGTTCATATTTAATATCCGAATAGTAGTTGGGCTATCATTACTATGCCAGTCTGGAGTGTATATGTTAAGGCTTTCATTAAATGGGTTTTGGGCTGTGAATCTATCTTTGATAGGATCTTTCCCAAAGCCCTGCCCTCCAATGCCCCCTCCAGGAGGAACAACAACGACTTCGTTTGCAAATAATGCTGTAAAAGAATAGCCATTCTTCCAAGGATTGAACGGGTCTGTTGTAATATTACAAAGATCAATTTTGTTAGGCGTAGTCAATATTGGATTTATATTTACAAGACCTATCGGGAGCGGAGTTTGCGTCGTAATATCTATTATTCTAAAAGTTAGTGGCACCTTATAAATTATTGGATTAAAATTATCGGGAAACAAAAATAGCATATTTGAAGCAACAATATGATTTTCAGGATTAACCCGATCCACAGAGCCATATGGATCCTCATTTACACCATTAATCTTGACTTCAAAGAGCCTTGAATACCCTTCACCAGCGATCCTAAATCCAAGCCAGGGATGCTTAGTATAATCAATCCCATGACAATCAATAGGCTGAGGATTTTTCGGCGTTCGTCCTATGAGAGTTAATTCTACAATCAAAGCAATGCCATCCACAAAAGCCATCAACTCACTAGGATCACCCGAAGGACATTTTGTTGCAATTCGAAATCTATACTCTTTACCTCCTTCAAGGCTATCTACGGTAATGGAGCTTCCCAGTACATTGGGAAATATGGATTGAGCGGTCCAACCTCCAGAAGAGTCCCTTTGTGAAATAAAAAGAACATGGCTTGCCCCTTCCCATACTGGCTTCCAGGATAAAGTGATAAAACTCCCGCCATTACTTGTGATTCGAAAACTATCCGGGGCAGGAGCATTGCAAATTTCAGTAACAAACGTGTTTTTTTCTGGAAAACCAGAACTGGGTTTGGCGAAGACCTGATTAAACAAATAGGGATTAATGCTTAAAAGCATCGCGATAAGGAAAAATTTAGCCATAATCAAGGTGTTTAAAGACGTGAACAAAGAAATATCGGAGTAAAGGTCTTTCCTTCGACCCAAGAAAATTCATTACACTTTTTGACGATTATTCCCTGTGCTACTATGGAACAGAGTCAACTCATCGAACTCATCCGTACTCTAACCCAGACTGAAAAGGAGCTAATACAACAGCTTGCCAGCATTCCCTATTTCAATCAGGGCAAGATGAAGGCTTTCGTCCCGAGACTTTTGGACATTTGTATGGGCCATCCCTGGCAAGAACCTCAAACAATTCTGGACAAAAAAACAGTTTTTTCTTCACTTTTCCCAGACCAGGAATTTGTAGAAGGAAAATTGGAAAAAACTATGGTTGAGGCTCATAAAATTGTTAAGACGGCACTTTTAATACAACAGTACTTGCGTGAAGGCAATGATTTCCAGCTTGGTTTTGACTTTACTAAGGTAGCACGTACAAAAGGAATGGATGTTCGCTATCAACATTTGTTGGCCCGACTACAAAAATCGCAAAGTGAGTTTGCCTTTAAAAATGAAACTTTTTTTGACCAACAAGTCAAATTAGAAAACGCCATTCATGAATCAGAATGCTATCATAATCAGAAAAAAGGCGATCTTAACGTTCCTAACCTGATTCAAGCGCTAGAGGCCAATTATCATCTGAAACGTTATGCAATCCTCAATCGGTATCTTCTACAACTAAAGACCTCGAAAATCGAAGTACCCGCAGTGCTTTTGAACCAAATCGAAGAAAGTAAAGTACCTATCAGATTCCTGGAAGAATCTCCTGTTTTAAAAGCAAGCCATGCAGTCTTCCATTTACTAAAAAAAGAACGACCAGAAATTTCAGATGTACGAACACTTTTCGAATTGTTGATTCTAAATGAAAGAAATTTTGATCGGGAAAGCCTTCAAGAATTTTATACCTATTTAAGAAATATTTGTACGCTAGTACTGTCTACTGATGCGGAGAATACTGTGGTAGAGTCTATGCTACATGAGCTTTTTAAGGACAATTTGGAACGAGGGTATCTACATTATGAAGGAAAACTTCATTCCAGCAGGTACTGGGCCGTCTCAAGTATTGCTTTAAGAGTCAAAGATTACAACTGGGCCATCACGTTTATCGAAAAGTACAAACACGATCTCATTGGTGAAAATGAAAGCCAGGATATCTACCGGCTAAATATGGCAAACTATTTATTCTGCCTCGGCCGATTTTCTGAATGTCTGGACTGGATCCCTGCAACCTCTCCTTTCGTTGATTACCTACTTACCGGAAAACGCCTTGAAATAAAGGCCTACTACGAATTGAAGTCCGATTTGCTATCCTTCAAACTTGATACTTTCAAGGTATTTCTTAGCAGAACCTCCCCAAAACTACTTTCAGAAGTACATAATCAAAACCACCAGGATTTTGTCAATCTGCTCATCCAAATTCACATTTCTCTCCCTGGCGACCAAAAAAGAGCCGAAAAGGTGATCTCCAGAATACGGGATAGAAAACAAGCCGCCGAATGGCGCTGGCTACTGGAAAAAGCAAAAGCACTAAAAGAAAAGTAGTCAGATTTTACCAGGCTTGATTTGCCCCCATTTCGCAGTGCGAAATGGGAAACACCCGGAACAAGATCGCCTGACGAGCCGACTATCTTCCCAGGCGAATCCATTGCCCCAATAATCAAGGTTTATGCTATTTTTGCCAACGCTATATGACCTCGATCTCAAAAATACAATCTTCCGGCATCTCCAAACTTCCGTTTTGGGATGTTGACTATGCCAGCCTCGACCTTGAGCAGGATTGTCTTTTTATTCTGGAAAAAGTCTTCAATTACGGGCTTTGGTCAGATTATAGAGCGGCATTTTCGATCTACGGACAGGCACGAATCCGCCAGGAGATCGTCGGGGCATCTTACCTGAAAAAAGAGGTGTTGTCGTTCCTTTGCCTGATTTTGAACCTAACACCCAGCGATTTCAAATGCTATACGAAAACACAGTCGCTCCCGCCACTCTGGGACTGTTGAGAACACTCATGGAGGTGGAAGCCCTTAAACCCTTCGCTTTGGTCGGTGGAACCAACCTGTCCCTTCGTTTTGGACATCGCATTTCGGAGGATTTGGATATTTTTGCCAACGAGGCTTACGAAAGCGAAGACATCGTCCGCCCATTGCTCGACTTGTTTCCTGAAGAAATCAATGTCGTTGAGCACCGTGCCCACACACTTCTTTTATATATCCGAACCGTAAAGATTGACATTGTGTTGCATCGTTATCCATACCTGCAACCCATTGAAACAGTGGAGGGTATTCGACTTGCATCCGTTCCTGATATAGTTGCAATGAAACTCAACGCCATCACACGACGGAGTACAAAAAAGGATTTCTTCGACATTTCTGAACTGCTCGACCACTATACCTTGCAGGAGATGCTTCATTTTTTTACAGATAAATATACCGCGACGGATATCGGATTTGTCGTTCGGTCCCTGACTTATTTTGAAGGAGCAGAACACTCGAAAGACGCTATCCTACTAAAAAACCTTACCTGGAATCAGGTCAAGGAGAAAATTGAGCAGGCGGTGCAGGATTTTTGGCGGGGGTAAAGCTCTTGGCGGGCATCCCAAGCCCTCAAGCCCAAAGTGTGTCACTAATCACCAAAAGTGTACCACCAGTTTGCACCAAAAGTGTACCACTTGGTAAATTTAGAAGCGGTACACATTTTCCGGTGAAGAAACCGGGTTTAGTTCTTTGATATATCGGAAAAGAAAAATGGAGGGGGAATTTGTGTTTCTCACGCATAAATCCCCCCTTCCATGCGCCGAAGTGCCCACTAAGATATTCTTAATTTTTTGCAACAGGTTATCCCTGAGGTTCGTAGTGGTCAGATGCAAAGGCGATTTTGCTTGATGGCCAGTTTGATTCAAGCATGTGTTTGTAATGGTCACTGCCGTTTAAAGAGCCTTAGCGAGGCTACTGATGCTTACCATGCGCGGGGAAGAAATCCAGCCTGTTGCAGCAGGCCAAGCGTTGGCTAGGCTACAAATGGACTGATTGGCAAACCTTTTACCTGCCCTTTGTCCGCCTCGCTAGCGCGAGGTTACTCCCGCTAGCAGCGGTAATACAAGCGTGGAAGGCAAGAAAATCTGTTTTGCTGTTGTCGGCACAGCCGACAGAAATACTCGGCACGAAGCTGAAGCTTACGCGCCAGCGTGCGTTGGGCTTGGAATTTGGGCGGATTCTTGGCGGGAGCAACCTCGCG
>CANJPT010000199.1 GCA_947476195.1 Lewinellaceae bacterium
TAAGATACAATTTTTTAAAATTTAGATGCCTATAAACTTGCATTGGCACTTAAATTTCTCCTGCCTTCAAGCGACCTTTGCCAACCCATTGACCACATTCATCAAATTGAACACATTAAAAAGCAATGTCTGAAAAAATAATCTTTTCCATGTCGGGGGTCAGCAAGACCTTCCCTCCCCAGAAACAGGTACTAAAAAACATCTGGTTATCCTTTTACTACGGCGCTAAAATTGGCGTGTTGGGTTTAAACGGCTCTGGTAAATCCACTTTGCTGAAAATTATAGCCGGGATCGATCAGAATTATCAAGGCAAAATTGAGTTTGAAAAACAGTTCAAGATAGGATTCCTCGAACAAGAGCCCAACCTCGATGATACCAAAACGGTGCGCCAGGTGGTGGAAGAAGCTGTTCAGCACATCGTGGACCTGCTAAAAGAAAACGAAGACATCGGCGAAAAACTTGGTGCCGTGACTGACGACGATGAAATGATGAAACTCATTGATCGCCAGGGAGAAGTACTCGAACAGATTGACCATTTAGGCGGCTGGGAGCTGGATTACCGCCTTGGCGTTTTTATGGATGCACTACGCTGCCCGGAAGATGACCGTTTGATCAAAGTTTGTTCAGGCGGCGAACGCCGTCGGGTAGCCCTGGCCCGACTCCTGCTCAGTCAACCCGATATTCTCCTGCTCGATGAGCCGACCAACCACCTGGATGCAGAATCTGTACAATGGCTGGAACAATACCTGCAGAGTTTTCCGGGTACGGTCATTGCCGTAACCCACGACCGGTACTTCCTGGATAATGTTGCCGGATGGATCCTTGAACTTGACCGCGGCGAAGGCATTCCCTGGCAGGGCAACTATTCCACATGGCTCGAACAGAAAACCAAGCGGATGGCACAGGAAGAACGCTCTGAAGATAAACGACGCAAACAACTGGAACACGAATTAGAATGGGTCCGTATGGGCGCCAAAGGCCGTCAGGCCAAAGGAAAAGCACGTTTGGGGGCGTATGAAAAAATGGCGGGTGAAGAAGGCAAGGAAAAAGAAGCAAAACTTGAACTCTGGATTCCTAATGGTCCTCGCCTGGGCGATAAAGTGATTGAAGTTCAAGGAATAAGCAAGGCATTTGGCGATCGAATCCTATTCGAAAACTTATCCTTTAATATTCCAGCTAATGGAATTGTGGGGATTATTGGCCCCAATGGTGTTGGAAAATCTACCCTCTTTAAGATTCTGACCGGCAGAGAAAAGCCCGATGCAGGAACGGTTACCATCGGCGACACGGTGCAAATGAGCTATGTGGATCAAAGCCATGAAAACCTGCTTCCGGATAAAACGATCTACGAGATCGTGAGCGAAGGGAATGAAATTATTACAGTTGGAAATGCTACCGTGAATGCACGTGCGTATCTCTCCCGCTTCAACTTTGCCGGAAGTGATCAGCAGAAAAAACTGGCCGTTTGCTCCGGTGGAGAACGTAACCGCGTTCACCTTGCTATGACGCTTAAAGAAGGTGGAAACGTACTGTTGCTGGACGAACCGACGAACGACATTGACGTAAATACGCTCCGTGCGCTGGAAGAAGCGCTGGAGAATTACGCCGGTTGTGTCTTGATCATCAGCCACGATCGTTGGTTCCTTGACCGTTTGGCCACACACATCCTCTCTTTTGAAGATGATGCCGAAGTAGTGTTCTTTGAGGGCGACTTTACCGCATACGAAGAGATGAAAAAGGCTAAATTGGGCGATATTACGCCGCACAGACCGCGGGTAAAACATATCATAGGATAAAAAACTAAACCTACTTACAGATGAATCTTCCTGCTTCAAAACTTCAGCGCATACTCAACAATGCTCCAATACCTTTTCGCTTGGGCGACTACATTAGCCAGGGGTTTCAGTTTATGAACCGAAATTTTGGAATGTTGCTTGCTTTCATGTTGCTTTCTACCATGATCAGCTTCATCATGCAAGTTATGCCTGTTGGAGGAATGGTATTAGGGGTGCTGATCGCTCCCGTTTTACAGATCGGCTATGCTCAATTTGCCTATGCCGTCACCCAGGAACGAAGGGCAGAGTTTGGGGAGTTTTTTAAAGGATTCAACAAAATTGGTCCATTGATCTCAACGTACTTCCTGACCGCATTGATCGGTTTGGCGGCGATGGTGCCCGGATTGATCTTCTGGTATAAAGCCGGGATGCTAGACTGGTTCTCCGGACTAATGGAAGAATACCCATTCTTCACCAATATACCAGATCTCTTTGATTCGGTAGACACGACACTCTTTGGCTTAGGAATCCTTGCGATCCTTATTGGGGCTTTGTCCATCACGGTACTTTTTGCTTGGGCCCTCAATATCGTTTGGTTTTTTGAAGTCGGCCCGTTGGAAGCGCTGAGTGCCAGCCGAAAGCTTATTGCACGCAACTGGCTTCCCTTTGTTATTTTTATTTTCGTAGCAGGGATCATTGCCGGCCTTGGCATATTACTTTGTGGCGTTGGAGTCCTTTATACCGCCCCGGCAATGGCTTGTGCACAGTTTTTCGCTTTCGCCGATGCAACCCGACTTTTTGAAGAAGGAAAAGATGATCAGTCCGATATTATTGACCATTTCATTGTCTGATGTATTCCTTCGCAAACCAATTTTTTGATTTTGCGGGCAGTATTACCTCTAAAAGTCGTTTGCGGATAGCGCCTACACCCTCCGGCTTTTTACACCTTGGCAATGCACTTAATTTTACCTTGAACTGGCTGGCTGCCAAATTTGGCGGGAGACGTATCTCTGATGCGTCTCCCGCTAACATTTTACTACGGATAGATGACATCGATGTGGAGCGCAAAAGGCAGGAGTTCGAAGACGATATTTTTGAAAGCCTTCAGTGGCTCAAACTGGATTGGGATGAACCACCCATCCGCCAATCCAATCATCTAACCCGATATTTTGAAATTTTAGATCGCCTGCGCGCAAAAAATCTGCTTTTTGCCTGCCGTAAATCCAGAAAAGACCTGGAGCCTTTCGGCGGCGTATATCCAGCCGAATTTCGCAACCAACAATTAAACCTGGATGCGGACGATGTAGCCTGGCGCATTAAAACACCTCCGGGCTTTCCTTTGCCGGATTTTGTGGTCAGGCGTAGGGATGGCATCCCGGCATTTCAGGTGGCCAGTTTTGCCGATGATCTGCATTTCGGAATGACCCATATTATCCGGGGGGCTGATCTGGCAGATTCTACCGCAGCCCAGTGCTTTTTGGCGTCGGAGCTTTCCGAAGAAAAGTTTTTGAAGATCAACTTTTTACATCATCCACTCGTGCTAGGGGAGGCCGGTGAAAAGCTTTCAAAATCTGCTGGCTCAGCTTCTTTAAAAGCTTTGAGGGAAGCTGGTCGCGGACCTGAAAAAGTGTTTCAAACCGTTGGAAAATTATTGGATCTGGACGGGGATTCAGCCAATTCGCTACTGGAATCCTTGCGGTTAACGTGAACCCTATAGGGTATATGTTGTTTGCTTAGATATTAAAACCGCATCAAATCATGCAAAACAGTACCATTTTAATCGCAGGGGGATCGGGTCTTGTTGGTTCCTTATTGGCTCAGATGCTTCGTGTTGAAAATTATCCGGTTCGATTACTTTCCCGAACGCCAAAAGGCGGCGGGCAATTTTTCTGGAACCCAGGAACCGGCGAAATAGACAAAGCCGCCTTAGATGGCGTTGAAGTTGTGATCAATCTGGCAGGAGCAGGTATTGCAGATAAACGCTGGACCAATGCCCGAAAAAGGGAACTGATCGATAGTCGGGTGCAAAGCGCAGCTATGCTTTTTCGAGCCATAGAAAGTATGGTCAAAAAGCCCAAAGCGTACCTGTCGGCTTCTGCGATTGGGATCTATGGCAATTCCGGGGAGGCCTGGATGCAGGAAGAAAGTTTGCCCGTTGATCAAAGTTTTATGGTAGACTGTTGTCAGCAATGGGAAGCCGCAGCGGATCAGTTCAAAACGCTTGGCTTACGGGTTGCCAAATTTCGAATTGGGGTTGTCATGGCAAAAGAGGGTGGGGCGCTGGCTGAAGTAGTCAAACCGCTTCGCCTTGGTTTGGGGACTTATTTTGGAAACGGACAGGCATGGTGGTCCTGGGTTCATCGCGAGGATGTTTGCCGGGCTTTTTTATGGGCCATTGATAATCAAAGTGTTGAAGGCGTATTTAACATCGTTGCGCCTAACCCTATGCGTGGCAAAGAACTGGTTGTAACTGCCGCTAAAGCCATGAATCAACATGCGGTTTTCCTGCCAGCGCCTGAATTTGTCTTAAAACTTGCCTTGGGAGAAATGTCTGCTGTTATTTTGAATAGCAATCGGGTCGCTTCAGAAAACCTAAGCAATGCAGGTTTTGAATTCAAATGGCCTGTGTTAGATGCTGCACTTCGTGATATTTTTGCGTGACCATTTTCTACCAATGTTAAGCCTCTACGAGGCTAACGGGATGACTCATGTTTAATGACCCAATGACCAATGACCCAATGACCTATGACCCAATGACCAATGACCAATGACCCAATGACCAATGACCCAATGACCCAATGACCCAATGACCAATGACCCAATGACCAATGACCAATGACCAATGACCCAATGACCAATGACCCAATGACCAATGACCCA
>CANJPT010000200.1 GCA_947476195.1 Lewinellaceae bacterium
CGCAGCATTCCCACATAATCATGACCATCTTGTTTACTTTTATCGATACCGGCAAGGGTAGCTCCAAGCACAGCGCCTAATGCACCGAGCGCTTCGTGGTTTTCGCCATTGTTTGTGGCTCCACCCATGCGGACATCGCCCAGCGCCGTATAAATTCCGAAAGTGGTTTCGGGAAAGTTTCTGCCGGTTTTATCCCACCAGATAAGTGGCAGGAAATCTCCTTTTTGGGAAAAGTCAAAAACATATTGGTCGAAATCCTGCGCGGTTTTTTTCCAGTCTTTGAAAACGTAAGGCTTCGGGTGATTGGGCATTTTGTCTACCCGGGGGATGGCGTTTTGAGACACGAATGAGGCCGTTGGAGTGAATCCGGGCTTCGGTGCGCAGGCAGAGAGTAAGCTTAAGAGCAGGAAAAAAAAGTGTAATTTCTTCATAATATTTTATGCAATGTTTCTCGCCGACGCTGTGGCAAGGATGGCAACTTTCAGACTCTCTGATCCTGTTTCCAGGCAGGCAGCCAGTTCATGCCCTGGATTTTCAATTTTTTTCAGCACATCCAACAACGATGCCCGTACACAGTCGGCATACACCTCCTGCTTGGATTGATTCATTTGGAATTTGCCGGTAAGTATTTCATTTGCTTCGTAAGCAATGCCGCCGGAACGGATGGTATTCGGGCTAAAACTCCCATTGATATTCGAGACGCCCCAACCCTCAGGTCTGGATTCGTCAGAGGCATTCTCTATGGCGATATCGTTACTACATTCAAAAAACGGACTGGCAAGCAAGGTTTCTTTCGTTTGCGGATTGACCAATGCTTTAAGGGTTCCGCCCAGCGGGATCCAACCTTGCAATTCGATATCAGCGAGGTCGTAGGCAAGTTTTATTTTGGTAATTTCAAAAAAACCGGGACGAGCAAAAGAGTGGTAATGTGTAGCAATTAAGCCGCCTTCATAGAGGACATTTGCGATAATTTGGTCTTCTTGCTGTAGGTTTCGATTGTGTTTCAAACCATTCACGTTCAATATCTTAGCAGGAGCGAAAAAGTGGACAAGGTCAATGAAATGCACAGCATGTTCGATCAATATGCCACCAGAACGCTCGGAGTCCCAAAACCAATGTTCGGGTGGGAGTTGCTCATCCTGAGCGTAGTTTTCGACATCTACGCGACGCAGTTTTCCAAAAATTTCCGCTTGCGTAAAACCCTTTATTACTTGCAAAAGTGGGTTGAATCGCATGATAAAATCAATGGCGGCAACTGTGCCCGTTCGGTCGCGGGCTTGGATGATATTTTCGGCTGCAGATAGCGCAATGGCCAGGGGCTTTTCGATCAGCACGTGTTTGCCCGCTTCCATACAAGCCATAGCGATCTCTTCATGGGTAGAAGGCTCCGTTACGATGGCCACCGCGTCAATGTCTTTTTCAAGCAGGAGCGTACGCCAGTCGGTGAAGGCTTTTACACTAGTCGGGACTTTCAGGGCATCCGAGTTGATATCTGCGATAGCGACGACGTGGACGTTATCGAGTTGCATCCAGGAATTGTGCAGGAATTTCCCGAAGCCCCCGTAGCCTATGATGCCTATGTTTAAAACGCGCATTTTTTTCTGTTTGCTAAAGGTGCGAATTTTGTATTTGACCTAGGAGCGGTTAAATACTTGTTAGATATTAGGTTATATTTAGGAATAGTACACTTTTTAGGGTGTTGATTAAAAAGTTGAAAATGTAGCCTTCTTACAATTGTTGCCTGTGAGAGGGCCATTTTTTACCGTTGGTTTGAAAAGTCAGGTCGACATGACTTCTCTTGTACAAGAAGAGCACCAACCCAAGTAAAATCCTGGATGGGCATATTAAAAAAAAATAGGCTTGCCAAGGAGAGAGCTATGATTGTTTCTCCAAATCCCGCACAATTCCCTTCATCGCAAAAAAGCCCAGAAAATGTACCGATGCGATTACCAGCAAGGCATACCGAAGGGCCACATATTCACTTACATATCGGGCCAGGACAATGAACAGCCCGCAGCCGAGCAGCCGACCGAGGTATAAGCCCAGTTCGTGATTAAAAATATAGGCAAACTCATTGCGGCCTTCTTTTGCAGCCACGACATCAATGACTTTTAACTGAATCGGAAAATAGGCTATATCAAGCAATGGCCGTGCAAATAGCAGGCATAACATGAACAGAATCACCCCTTGTGCTGAATATAATCCGGCGTTGGACAAGGCGCCCAGCACGAATAACCCGCAACCAATTCCATAGATCATCAATCGGTGCTGTGGCCCGGTGATACGTCCTAATACATAGAGCAAAACCGCTGACAAGGCAGCCCCAATACTCGTAATAAGTCCAAGCGACCCTTCTTTCCCAACCAGCGTCAAAATCAACATGGTTGGAGCAGTCACGATATACCCCTGTGCCACACCTTTTAGCGCCGACAATCCGAGCATTTTATTCCAGAGTCTGTCGAAATTAAAAAAGAGAAATGGGGCTCTTTTGGGATTCTGAAACTTACCCCGGTGCACCAAAATAGAAGCGAAGACAGAAAGCGCAAATACTCCGACGGTTAGGCCATGATAGGCTACATTGACCTTTCCATTGAACCAGCCATTTTGCTCCGTTGAAGCAATAAATGCCCCGGCGGCCAGTGGTACAACGATTCCTGTGACTGTATAAAAGAAAGTTTCAATGCCGTAATAATAGTTTCGGTTCGCATCCTTGGTCGTATTCAGGGCCAGGAAATCCCGGTTGGCCCAGAAAAAACCATAGGACAAGCCCATAATCAGGCCGGCGACAAAGACCCCTAAAGTATCAAGATTATCCAGGGACATCATCGCAAACATGGATACGCCACTCAGCAACATGCCCAGCGAATACATCCGTGCAATAGGGAAGTGATTGAGCAAATAACCGTTGATCATGAAGGTCAGTGGAATGCCCGTGTATACTGCCAGCTGGAAAATGACCACCAGACTGATGTCGGCTGAATTGCGCATGATATATGCCCCGACAAATAATTCGACGATGGGCATCACCAACGCATAGATTAGGTTGGTGAGGAGGAGGGTCCGCATACCGAGTGGGTGGGAGCCGAAGAATTGGAATTCTTTTGTCAGTTTATTCATAATGATCGAAAGGCCGTCAGTTTAGTAGAGAAATTGATGATTAATTCATGGAAATTTTGGAATGGATCAGGGAAATCCCTATTTTTATAAAGCATTTCATAAGGCTTAAAAACCAGTCGTACTTTTTTCAACCCACGACATCAGTCGTGGGTAAGAGCGACGCTTAATTTTTCTAACCGATTTATCGGTTTTATATCAAACGCCTAAGGTAAAAACCGATAAATCGGTTAGAGTATCCTTTTAGCAGCGCCGATTCCCACGACTGAAGTTGTGGGTTGAAAAAATATACAAACACCATTTATTCACATTGAAAACACTATTCAAATCATGTCTCACTCAAAAATCAAAATCTGGATCCATGCTATAATCGGAGTTAAATATCGAGAAGCGGTTATTACTCCTGAAATTGAAGCACCCGTTCACGGATTTATTCGCGAAGGATTTGCGAAATGTAAATGGCATTTGGACAGTCTTAATGGCACTGCTGACCACGTTCACGCGCAATTTCTCCTCCATCCAGATCTGACTATTCGTCAGGTAATGAAACAAGTCAAAGGAGCATCTTCCCATAGCATCAATCAGTCAAAGTTGTTGGATCGAAAGTTTGCCTGGCAAGTTGGCTTTGGCGCATTTTCTACCAGTGAATCTCAGGTTTCTACACTGCGCGGATACATTGGAAAACAGAAGGAACACCATAAGAAAATGACTTTCGAAGAAGAATACCAGAAATTTATTAAACTGCATGGGTTGGAGAATTTAGATAATTCTGATGGAGAAGAATGAGCTTGTCCTTGTGAAAACCGATAAATCGGTTAGGATCGGCGCTTTATCGCTTGCAGGCCCACGACTTCAGTCGTGGGCCTGCAACGGTATCGTTTTCCACTAAACGGTTTTAACCGTTTTCTCAACTTTTTCCAGATTTTAAATTCGATAAAATCTCCTCAACCGAAAACCTAGCCCCACAGATTACTTCATCCGAGGCGCCATAGTACATCGTGATTTCATCGCCGTTGACCAAATGGCCATTGGTAAACACTACGTTTCCAAAAAAACCAGTCTTCTCGTAATCGGCCACCGGCTCGAGCAAAGGCTCGCGGGAGCGCGCCAGCACTTTTGTCGGATCTTTCAAATCGAGTAACACCGCGCCGAGGCAATATCGGTTGTGTTCATCTGCGCCGTGATAAATTGCCAACCAGCCTTCAGCTGTTTTGATAGGCGCGGCTCCTGCACCAATGCGGGCGCTATCCCACCAGCCTTCCCGGGTACGCATGATACACTTGTGTTGTCCCCAATGCAAGAGATCAGGCGAGGAAGCGATCCAGATAAAATTGCCGCCTAAAGATATGCCCGAAGGTCGATGCAGACAAAAATATTGATCGCCAATTTTTTCTTCAAAAAGGGCGCAATCCTTATTGTGAGGAGGTAAGATCATCCCTTCTCTTGAAAATTTCCTCCAATCTCTGGTACGTATCAGGCCCACACCCACGCCATTTTCGGAAAC
>CANJPT010000201.1 GCA_947476195.1 Lewinellaceae bacterium
CCATTAAGGTGTGAATATGGCGGTCTAATTTTTCCTTTCTCTGCGTTGTTCGTCGGTTAAAATGTCCCGCATTGCGCCCTTCTCACGCCTTGATAAAGAAAAAATTTGCCTCCCCAATTCATACCTTAATGGCCGGGCGCGGCACTAGCATTATTCGTTTTAAAATCAAAAACAAAGGCCATCTCGAATTGTCGAAATGGCCTTTGTTTACTTGACCTTCTACCCCTACTTCACCACAGCCCCCTCCAGAATATACTCATATTTATACCCTGCACCAAAATCCTTATTTAGTGCCAAAACCCCTTCCAGTGTCACCATAGAGCCCAGTGCTACAACTTCGGTGGTGGTGACGGTCAGGTCAAGGTTTTTCCCTGAGCCGTCCTGGATATGCAGCCAATTTCTGCCCATGATCATGGGGTTCAGCTTTACACATTTACCGGTTACGATTACGGTTTTATCCTTGTATTTAGGCAGATTGGCCACCAGATCTGAGATCTTGATCGCACCGGGCGCTCTTTGCACATTTTTAGGGGGTACCAGAGCCTCTGCTCCTGGTGCAATACCCGCACTTGTAGGGGCACTACTGGTTTCAGCACCTTCCTGCGAGAATTCTCCCACCAGAAAAACCGTTTCAAAAACGCGGTTAAACTCTTTGCTCTGGAAGTTTTTCTTCATTAAGCCACCGCGGTAATAGCAGGTGCTGCCAACTTTCACATCCTGCCTCGTAATGGCAATCCAATTTTCTGCGCCATTTTCCTTTACCCGCAGGTAGGAGTATTTATCTGTATTCAGCACTTCAGCGACTACTACTTTGTGTTCGGCAATATTCATCTCCTGAGCCGGCGCAGCTGTGCCGGGGGTATTAGGATCCTGGAATATTGGAGCACCGCCCGTAGCATCCGCTTCAATCACTTTTGGTTTGTTGTCGCAGGCACTCAGGGCCAAAGCGAACAGGAAGAGCACAATTACTTTTACACGTTGCATTTTTAACTGTTTTTAGTATGTTTCGCACAGATACCGCCCCGATGGGAATTCACGTCTAAAGATACGGACTCGTGTATTTTTGTAATAGAGTTGGAAGGTTTTTGTGGAAAAAATGGGATTTTCATTCATAGCAACCGGGATTTCCCTGGTTTTGGTGATGCGCATTTGAATGACAAATAATACAATTGAATACCGCAAAAATGCCGGGTGACGTGTGGCAATCCACACCTTGATCCCATTTGTTTTTATGCTTGCCCGAATAGATCGGAAAATACTGATGCTCATGGTTGAAACGGAAGGACTGCCAGGCTGGCAATCCGCACAGGTGGTCAGGAAGCTCGCGGCATTGTGTTTCGGATTATTCGCTCTACTATAATCAGCCTTGTGGCAGGATACCAGGTATTCAAAACCGCTGAATCAACCTCGTATTAAATCTATGATAGGTTTGCACCTTGTCAAAGGTCCCTTCGTAAGACAGATAAAACGCCAGTTTTCGGGTAATATTCCAGGACAGATCCAGACCTGCTATTTCCTGAAGTATCTTATTCTCATAGTTCTTATAATCATAATCCACCACCCGACCAGAAAACTCTGCATTTAGTTTGCCGCGAATAAGCTCTTTGGAAATCCGGACGCCATAAATTTTACTTTTCAGGTAATTGGTCTGTAGAAGATTTGCTGAAAGCGAGACACTGGCATTGATCCAGGGTAATCGACTGAAATTCAGATAGGTGTTTACGTTTTCCGAGAGATTGATATTGCTTTTCTGGAAACGCCAGCTTGCATTTACGCCCCAGGTGATACGTTTGGAAATACGGTAATTAGCTCCGAAACGCAGGCCCTGCCTGGTTTCGTTATCAATAAGCTGATCGATGTAACTCTTGTACGACTCATAGTAAATGATGTTTTTCCGGTTGTCGTATCCACCTGAAATGCTGAGTTTTTTGGAAACCTTGTATCGGAAAGTAAAGAGCAGATTGGTGAGGCTCATGGAATTACTCACCACGCTATCCACCACCTGATACATATCCACTTCAAAAGAGCCAAAGACGTTCAGGTTTTGGGTAATTGCATTGGAGTGTTGGAAATACGCAAAACGCCGGTCGATCTTGCCGTGGTTGCGCTGCTCCACCACTGCAAAAGTGGTCTCTCTTCTTTTGAGTGGGTTTTTATTCACCTGGCTAACATAAGCGCCAGCCTGAAAAAGGTTTAAATTAATGCTGTAGTCTACATAATCGGGCCTTGAGCCTACGATTGCGCCGACCATAAAATACTTCAGGCCTTTCTCCAACTGCAAGCCGTCTATGGCACCCATGCTTGAAATGCGCTGGTTTATTTTTCGACCCAAACTAATGCTGGAGTTCTTGTCCAGATCGTATTTGACCGCCAAAGAATAGACCTTTAGGGCATTGTTGACATTGTCTTTCACCGCATCCCATTCGCCGATGGTATGCCTGAAGGTGATATAATTTTCAGTGGAAAAACGTGAATTTTTTAAGTTATTCCCTTGATAGCTAAGGGTATATCTCAAATTATGGGTTTGTTCTCCTCCATAAAGGTTGCTGTAAGATGCCGCCGAGATACGACCTTTTACTTTTTGCTTGAATGCCATATCCTCCTTGTCATACGCTGGGGCGATCACCATAGGTGGTATCTTGAGGGTACTGTCTTGTCCGGCGGCGGAAGGCACCTTGTCTTTTTTGGCTTTTTCTTTTTCAGGCTTTTTTTCCACAATACTCTGTGAGAAGAACTCCGTTCCGATTTTCACTTTTTCCGTAAGCAGGGCATTACAAACACAGGAGGTGGAGGACTTGTCCTTGACCACGAGGGCTGGAAGCAGTTGTTCGCCTTGTTTTAAAAAGAGCGTGTCTCCTTTGTTGATGTGCTCGGTAGAGGCAAATTTTACATAAACGTTCTGAGAGGAAACATAGGTTGCCGCCCCTTTTTCAATCACAGTCTCCTTTTGCCCAAACAGGTAATTTGAACAAAGGAGCAGACATAGGGTGATCAAGAGGTTTCGCATATTTCTTAATTAGTTACTGCCATCCGGGTGGCAGCTATAGCATGCCGGACTTGAATAAAGATATCCTTGCACCCCTTGGTGATGGTCAGCCATATCAACAGGATCATCATGCTCGTGACAACTAATGCAACTGAACAAAGAGAAATTGCCCGGTGTGGTGTGGCAGTCCACGCATAAATCCCATTCATTGTTGTGCTGCCCGCTGTAGATGGGAAAATACTGCTGGTCGTGATCCCAAGTGGACGGCACCCAAGCGCTTGTTGTATGACAATTCTGGCAAGTGGTTGGGAACTGCGCTGCGGAATGGTTCGGGTTGTTCGCGTTGTTGTAATCAGTCTGGTGACAACCCACACAGGTATTGGGGGTATTGTTATAATTGCCGTTGATATGGCAATCCGTGCAAGCTGCATTTTGGTGCGCTCCCGTCAATGGCCAGGTACCATGATCCCAAAAAGAGGGTATCCACGCGTCTTCGGTGTGGCAATCCTGGCAAGTAACCGGGAAAGGCACCTGGGCGTGATTCGGATTGGTGGTACCTAAATAGTCATCGTTGTGACAGCCATTGCAGGTGTTTGGCGTATTATTGTAATCACCATTGTGACAATCGGCACAGTTAAGACTGGTATGTGCCCCGTTCAACTGGTAATAACTGTCATGAATCGGGAAGGTGGCAGGTTGCCAGCCGGGGGCCGTGGTATGGCACATCGCACAATCCGTTGGGATGACCAGGACAACGTGATTTGGATTCAAACTTGCGTTGTAATCTGGGGTATGGCAGCCTTCACAGGTATTGGGCGTGTTGTTGTAATTCCCATGGTGACAAGCATTGCAATCGTTGGCAATGGGTATGTGCGCTCCGGTGAAGGGGTAGATTGAATTGTGATCAAAGGTTGATGGCACCCAAGATGTTTCGTTGTGGCAATCCTGACAAGTTGTGGGCAATTGGTTGGCCGCATGATTCGGATCCAATGCCAAATTGTAATCGGCCTGGTGGCATCCAACGCAGGTGGTCGGGGTATTGTTATAGTTTCCATGATGGCAATCATCACAGGAAGCAGCTTGGTGCGCCCCGTTCAGTGGCCAGTAACTGTTGTGTATCGGGAAGGTGGCTGGTTGCCAGGCTGGCGAGGTCGTATGACACATCGCGCAATCCGTTGGGATGACCAGGGTTATGTGATTAGGATTCAAGCTCGTATTGTAATCTGGCGTGTGACAGCCCGCGCAGGTATTGGGCGTGTTGTTGTAATCGCCGTGGTGACAGGCATTGCAATCATCTGCAATGGCAATGTGCGCCCCGGTGAAGGGATAGATAGCATTGTGATCGAAGGTTGAAGGCACCCAAGCTGTCTCGGAATGGCAATCCTGACAAGTGGTTGGCAACTGATTGGACGCGTGATTCGGATCTGCTGCCCCATCATAATCAACCTGGTGACAACCCACACAGGTATTGGGTGTATTATTGTAATCCCCGTTGTGGCAGGTGACACAATCGTTGGAAATCGCGGCATGTGCCCCGATCAATGGGTAGTAATTATCGTGGATCGGGAAGCTGGCAGGTTCCCAGCCTGGAGCCGTGGTGTGACACATCGC
>CANJPT010000202.1 GCA_947476195.1 Lewinellaceae bacterium
GAAGATCGGGAGATGATGCTTGTGCTGGCCATCCAGTCCATGCGCGAACGATTTAATAGTATTACCCAGGAACTTATCGTTCCATTCGAGGTGGTGCTACCTGAGCGGGATCTGATCATTACGGTTCCTAAGATTGGTGACAAGAAGAAACTACTCGAGCTCTCTGAAAAAAACGTACAATACCACCTGCTCCAAAAGAAAAAGCAGGCCATGAATGCTACCGGTAAGCAGACTAGCGCTGAGCGTATCCTCCGTACCCTGCAGGAAGATCTGCACATGGAAGCAGCTCCGCTTTGGATCGAGTGTTTTGATAACTCGAACTTACATGGGACCAACCCTGTATCAAGTTGTGTAGTGTTCAAAAATGCCAAACCATCCAAGCGAGACTATCGCCATTTCAATGTTAAAACCGTGGAAGGCCCGAATGACTTTGCAAGTATGGAAGAAGTGGTGCTTCGCCGCTACCAACGCCTCCTTGCGGAAGATGCAGGACTGCCACAATTGGTCATCATTGATGGTGGAAAGGGCCAGTTGAGTGCTGCTATGAAAAGCATACGTGCCCTGGGTCTGGAAGGAAAAATGACGGTGGTGGGTATTGCCAAGCGTCTGGAGGAGATCTATTTCCCCGACGATCCGGTGGCCGCGCACATCAACAAAAAGTCGGAATCCCTGAAACTCATCCAGCAGGCCCGCGATGAAGCGCACCGTTTTGGGATCACTTTCCACCGCAATCAACGGAGTAAGGATTTTATCAAAACCGGGCTTACAGAGATCCCGGGCATTGGTGCGAAGACTTCGGAGAAATTGCTGGCGCATTTTGGGTCTGTTGCCCGGATTAAAGCGGCAGATCCTGAAGCGGTAGTGAAGTTGATCGGAAAGGTGGCGGCTGGGAAAGTGGCGGGGTATTTTGAGAAACAAGATGCCGAATCCTCAAACTAAAATCTCCACTTGCTTTTCCCGCTCCAGCCTCAATCGCCTGGCTAACATACCATCCGGAGCGGCATAACCCACCACTATATCGTCGGCCAACTGGATCATCAAGTCGTTGCGGACAGCAGCGGTATCAGCCGAGGCGCGTTTTACGCCCTCGCCAAAAGGGGTGATGATGAGCAACCTGCCCTCCTCCAACGCTTTTTGAATACTTGGTTCCCAGCTTGTTTTTACCCCTCGTGCCAGCGCCATAATGACGGGTTGTTTTCCCTTCAAAAGGTAGTGAAGCACGTCTTGTTCAATCGGGCTGTGAAAACCGCTGATGACACACCGCCCTGCCTCCCGCATTTGAATCGCCCAATCGTAGCATTTAAGTACTGCATCTGCCGGGACCTGTCGGGAGCACAGGAAGGCGGTTTTGGGCTGTTCAAGAATGGACAGGTTGCCTATTTGGATCTTGATTTGAGGGCTGCGGTCATTCATCATTTTCGGATTTTAGTTTTTCTGGTCGCGCCCGGTTAAAGATTATCAATGTCAGCACAGACCCGATTAATATGGTCCAGGCCATACAACAAAGCGGCTTCATCTATGGTCATCCATTGAAAAAACTGGAGTATAAAGCCGTAATGTTGTCGGGCAAATACAGTGTTCTTCACAATTTGGCCAGGTAAGAAACAAATAGGCTCATGATGCGCAATTCTGTTTCGAATTTCGTTTATTTGAGCTAACTGG
The DNA here is from genome assembly GCA_947476195.1 of Lewinellaceae bacterium. GTDB lineage: Bacteria > Bacteroidota > Bacteroidia > Chitinophagales > Saprospiraceae > M3007. The sequence goes on from CANJPT010000202.1 coordinate 1,663, forward strand.
TTAAAAACAAAACTTTGATTATATTGGATAGTGGTGGAACTTAAGGGCTTAGCAGGAAAAATCCGTAGTAAAGTTCTGCCACAAACAGTGTACTGCCTTTGCGCAAATAGATACCGCCAAAAGCCAAATCCCAACTCGGCAACTAACTTCCCATGGGTATAATGGACGCCTAAATCAGCAACTGCATCATTGATCGCTGACTTTGTAAGGCGAAAATTTGGGTGATCAAAAATACCTCCTGGTCTTGCTGCCGTCCTCAGCCAATCCGTTCCAAGATTTTGCAAGTAATGGGTGTCAATGGCATTGCGAAGTGCGACCTCAAAGCAACTGATAATCGTAAACATTTCTTGCGACAACCTCAGGTTGAGCCGGTACAGCGTCATGGCCTTTCTCGACTGACCTGCACAAGCCATCAGATACCGATTCATCCGATGGCGCGACATCACTTTTTCAAATTCTTGAAACCTCATTCTTTTTATTAAATAATTGCTTACCTTTGAGTCAACTTATTCCCGGTAGTCCCTGAGGCAACTCAAACTATCGGGTTTCGTTTTTTATAGCGACATCCTTTCCGCGCTTTTCCCCATCCTTTTCTAATCGTGACCATTTCGTGGATATCCACGAAATGATCCGCCATTTCTTGGCCGATGTTTAGCTAGGCTTCTTTTGCCCCGCCTTTTTTCATAGGAGATTGGTTGAAAGAGGAATGAACAGCAAATTTAAAATACTTTGTTTTATTTTTAAAATAAAAACACAAAATATTTTATCACGCAGTCACTCGGTGCTAACGGGCTACGGTATGCACACCTCTTTCTTGTGAAAATCAAGTAATTATAGAGCCCAATTCTTTAAACACTTCCTATCTATTTCTCAACGTGAGTTGTCTTCCTGACGGGATCTGTCCGCATCAAGTTCGCTTTACCCGGGTACTTACCCTTTTGAGTGCTCGGTATGGCTAATACTTGTGCAAAGCGCACTTGATGCGGACAGGTTCCGACAGCAAGACAACCCAGCCAGGGCTTGATTACTCAAGTTAGCACTCGGAAATACTGGTTATAGGCTGATAAGCACTTGTTTTGGGGGCATCCTGTAAGCGCTAACGAGACTTGGTCCCTCACTCCTCCTCCCCGCTCCCGCGACCCATCCGGTACTTGATGTCGTAGTTGATGATGAAATCTAACTCCTCGGGGGTGAAACCGTAGTGGGAGGCGAGGAGGGTGTCGATGGCGTCGAGGATGGGCTTGGAAAGTCGAGGATAAAATTCTTGATAGGATACCTCTCCAGTTAATTTCGATTTTTTTTCCTTCATCTCACTATTCTTTTGATAGTCAATCATCAGTGTATCGGTCAACCGTTCTAAATCACTTTTTACATCAACTCCAATTTTAGAAAACGCGACTGGAAAATTTTTTAAATCTGATGGGTTTAAGTCTCGGCAATTAGTAGTCATTATGAAATACCAATAAAAAAGACTACTACTTAAGGTTGCGATTGCACAATTTTTTTCCAGTTCTGAACCAAAATATAGTGATGCCTCCCTGCTGGATATGGATAAATCTCCGTTCAAGATGAACTTTGGTTGAAAGTTAGAAAAAACCTTCCAATATCTTCCGCCGCCAATTCTATAAAAAAGTTGAGATGTTTTAGTGGTAGAATAATATTCCCCCAGTGCTTCCTTATTGATGGAAAGTTTAGCAAATAGATTGCTCTCAATATTCCCTGAAATTTTTGGGAAAACATACTTATTTGGCCTTGATAAAACATTTGAATACCCAATTTTCTGGAATAAAAATTCTCGTTCGTCGGTATTCCATTTGATAAATCCAGTAGTTTTAATATGGTTTTTGACTTTTGAAAAACCACTAATAAATATAGTCAAAAGTACCTCAGCACCTGAAAATAGTTTTCCAGGTCTCTCGGCATAGTTGCTTATCCATAATTCGCGGTTTTGTACTAGTATTTCTTGAGTTTGTTCCATTCTTTGGGTGCAAACCAAACTTATTGGGACAATCATACTAAACCTACCCAATTTAGTAAGAATCAAGTTTGACCTTTCGCTAACCAACGCAAAAAGGTTGCCAGCACCTAGTGTTTTAAAGCCTATTACTTGATATTGGTTTCTAACTTTTGAATACTCCACATACGGCGGATTCCCAATCACACAATCAAACCCACCCCGATCATTCACAATCTCATAAAACTCCGCAAACCAGTGAAAGGGCTGGTGCTTTTCCAGCCACTGCTCGAAATCTGCTTTTTTCTTTTCGCGGTCTATGCCATAGAGGAAAGCATTGTAGGTATTGAGCGCATCGTTGAGGTCGGCGAGGCGTTTTCGCAGCTCGTTTTTGGCATTTCGGTGGGCGTCGCTGCCCTGGTCGGTCACTACCTGGCCGTCTTGGAATCGGGCAAAAGCACGGGCCACGAGCTCGGATTTTTCACGCACGGCTGTCAGCACTTCTAAGTCGGTATCGAACACGAGGGCGGTCTGCCCGTGCGCGGTGTCGCGCTTGCGGATGGCTTCTTCGGCCTCTCCGAAAGTAGCAAACCCAACGAGCGAATTGCCGCTGCGGAGGTTGAAATCTACATCTGGCAGCGGTTCGAGGCCGAGGTTGGGACGGAGGCGGTCGGCCTCCACGGTGCTCATGAGTTTCAGGAACAGGCGCAGTTTGGCGATTTCTACGGCTTCGCGCATAATGTCCACGCCATAGAGGTTTTGAACGATGATGCGTTTGTAGATGAAGTAGTCGCGGTTGGGGTGGCGCTCGCGGTCGTTGGCGTCTGCGAGCGTTTTTTCAAAATC
>CANJPT010000203.1 GCA_947476195.1 Lewinellaceae bacterium
GGTCCCCAGGCAGTGAATTGGAATTCCACCATCATATTTTCACCGGAAACAATAGCAGTATGGTATTGTCGTTGACCATCACCCATGATAAAGGTGAATTCCAAAGGCACTTTGTGGTGGAAATGGGGTGCACCACGTAATTTCTGCTTTACATAAACCTGTGCGATCGTAGGCGCATCAAAAGGGGAGTAGATCAAGTGCAAAGAATCCACTGAATAATCCGCATAACCGCCCGAAAACACCCAATCCTCAAAAAAATCATGCAGGTCTTTACCGGTCGCCGCTTCTAGTTTGTCCCGAAACTCAGCGCTGCTCCAATCGCTGAAACTGGTCTGCCCCATGGAGGCCCGGCAGCCGACCCGGAAAAGCGAATCTCCCAGATAACCACGCAAATTGTGGGCGACAGAAGCGCCTTTATTGTACACATGCGTCCCATACGTCAGGCTGTGTGGCACCCCGGATACTGCCAAATAGCCGCCTTCACTGATGTGGGCATTTTGCAAAACATTCAGGTGATTTGAGCGGACAGCATTTCGGAATGCCGTTTGTCCATATACTTTTTCCGTAAAAAGATGCTCAGAATAACTTGCCCAGCCTTCGTTAAGCCACATATCCTCAGCCGTAGAACAGGTAGCGAGGTCACCCCACCAGTGGTGACTGAGTTCGTGCGCCCAGAGGGTTTCGTAGTTTAAGGTGCCATCAATATATGCCCTGCCAACGGCGATATTGGTAGCATGCTCCATAGCGCCAGAGTTGAAGGGGACCAGTGAATAACCGACTTTATTCCATCGAAAAGGGCCATACCAATATTCAAAAGCTTGAATGGCCTTGGGCAAATTTTGAAAGGTATTACGCACCTTGATGGTATCAGCAGCTACAGCAGCTATTTCCACAGGTATTGGTCCGTTTTCGCCGGGATACGTTCTTTTGAACGAAGTATATGGACCGGATGCAAAGCAAGCGAGATAAGCAGGAATAGGCTCTGCAATTTCCCAAAAGCGTGAAACGCCGCCTGGAATATTCTCTTCATGCGTAAGCTGACCATTGCTATATCCCACTTTACCGGTTGCACTTAGGATGGTTATTCCAAAACCACATCTCTCCACAAAATTGTCGAAGCAGGGGAACCATGAACGTCCATAGGAATGCGGGTCTGCAGCAAAGCCTACGCCCAGGATAAAGGTGTAACCTCCAGTGTTATAATAGCCTCCCCAGCCACTTCCATCGGTGGGTGGAACCCCATGATAATAAACGTTGATAAAACTTTGCTCGGTGGTCGGGAGGGTTTGTAAAAAATTGATCAGCAGTGAACTACCTGCTTGTGAAAAGGGCAGGTGAATTCCATCGGAGTTTTTAACCGAGTCTACCGTCAGTCCTTCCAGATCCAGGCGGATTGCAGTTACGCCTCCAACCTTACCCTGGATGACGAGTTGACAATGCGCTTTGATCTGCGGGACATTCAACAGATCGATGGTAATGTCCGTTCGGATGATATCGATCGAATCGCTGCGTCCATCCTCCAGGTTGAAGTTTTTAGGCTCGAAAGCAGTATGCTTATGGCCGCACCATTCGTGCGATTCCAGCATTTTTTGGGAAAAAAGTTGGAGTGGCAAGAAAAGCCCTGCAGCTATAAGGACTATGGCGGGGAACAAAAAGCAAGGTGAGCGCATGGATCTGTATTTTGCACAAAAGTAGGCAGTAGTTTCGCTTCTTTTGGCAGGAAACAAAACTTAACCTTTTCAGGTTTTACCTTTTCAAACTTTCATAGTCAAAGGCTGATTCCATAACAAAAGATACTTTTATCATGTCCCTTCTTCGTGCTGCAGTAGTTTTCTTCTGCTTGATATTCAATATAGTAGCGCTTTCTGCTCAAACCCCTTCACTTTATTTCCCGCCTAAAACCGGCACAAGTTGGCAAACGATCTCCCCTGCAAGCCTTGGCTTTTGTCAGGAAAGAATTGACAGTCTCTTTAATTTTCTGGAAGAAAAAAATACCAAGTCATTTATACTATTAAAGGACGGCAAGATCGTGTTGGAGAAATACTTTGGCACCTTTGTTCAGGATTCTATATGGTATTGGGCTTCAGCAGGCAAATCGCTCTCCGCATTTCTGGTTGGCCAGGCACAGGATGAAGGCCTGTTAGACATTCAGGACAAAACCAGCCAATACCTTGGCACAGGTTGGACTTCCGCCCCGCCAGTCAAAGAAGACCTTATTACTATCTGGAATCAGCTGACTATGACCACCGGATTAGATGATGCTGTGACTGATGATAATTGTACACTGCCATCCTGCCTGACATACATAGCCGATGCAGGAACGCGATGGGCTTATCACAATGCACCCTACCATCTTATTCATGGAGTGATCGAAGACGCAAGTGGTGTAACACTCAACCAATTCACCAAAACGCGTGTGTTCGATCGAACCGGTATGAAGGGACTGTGGGTCGACCATATCATGTACAGCAAAGCAAGAGATATGGCGCGCTATGGATTACTCATCCTCGCTAAAGGCATTTGGGCGGGCGATACATTATTGAAAGACCAAACCTATTACTACAATATGACCCACCCCTCGCAAAACCTCAATAAAAGTTACGGGTACCTTTGGTGGCTCAATGGTCAGGAGAGTTTTATGGTGCCTGGACTGCAACTTGTATTTCCCTTCAAATTGATCCCAAATGCCCCCGACGACATGTTTTCGGCCCTGGGGAAAAACGACCAGAAGATCCACATCGTACCATCCAAAGGTTGGGTGGTAGTGCGCCAGGGCAATGACGCTGGTTATGCGGATGGAAATTCAGTGCCTATTCTTTTTGACAATGATTTATGGAGTTACCTGAATCAATTGGTATGCACTCCCTTAGCAACTAATGAAGGACTTAAAAATGAACCTGTAGTAGACATTTACCCGAACCCTGCTCAAAATGAATGGCAAATAAATAGTGCGGTGTTGCCTGAAAAAATTGAGCTATACAACGCTTGGGGAGTTCGACTTCTGGTTTTAGAAAATACAGCAACTGTGCAAGCAATTAATTTACCTGTGGGACAATATTGGCTGAAAATATGGCTGGATGGGAAATCTGTCCTTAAGATGGTACAGAAGTAGCGCATTATACCCAAAAAAAGGGGCGAGCGATTGTATTCGCCCGCCCCAAGTATAGAGACATCCCGACGCATCAGGATGGAAGGACGGCGGCCCCGCTCAAAGGCCAGGGTTCCACCGCTTTTTTGATTCACATTATTCCCCCACTGGCGCAAGCTGCAACTTTAGTCCATTCATTTCTTCCCTGATCTTAAGCTGACAACCCAAACGGCTATTGGATTTAACAAAAAAAGCAGAATCAAGCATGGCCAGTTCATCCTCAGTGGGTTCAGATAAAGGGTGGTCACTCAAAACATATACATGGCAACTAGCACACAAAGCCATTCCCCCGCAGGTGCCTTCTACTGGAAGTTCGTAGGCTTTACACAACTCCATGACATTCATGGCCATATCTGTTGGTGCATCCAGACTGTGTAGCGCTCCTTCCCGGTCTAATACTGAGATTTGAATCGTATCCATCCCGCAAAAGTAAGGATGAACTATGAACTATAAACGATGAAGTATGAACGAGTAGCATGGTAGTTCATAGTTTATAGTTCATCGTTCATAGTTCATCGTTACTTTTGCGGGGTGCATCTCTCTCAGCTGAAACTGACCAATTTTAAAAGTTATGCGGCGCAGACCTTCGACTTTTCTCCGCGGCTCAATTGCCTGACGGGGCTTAATGGCGTAGGTAAGACCAATGTGCTGGATGCGATACATTTTCTTTGTCTTTGTAAAAGCCATGCGGGCTTGAATGATCGGCATTTGGTGCTGCACGGCGAATCATTTTTCAGGTTGGAAGGGCGATTTGATTCGGAGGATACTTCGACAAAGATCGTGGCCAAATACCAGGCTGGCCAGCGCAAAGAGATCGAGCGCAATGGTACTACCTACGACCGGTTGGTGGATTATATCGGTCAATTTCCGGTGGTGATGATTGCGCCGGATGATGTATCGCTGGTGCAAGACGGTAGTGAAGACCGTCGAAGATTTTTAGACAGTACGCTTTCACAGATTTCGCCGGATTATCTTCAAAATTTATTGATTTACAATGCATTGCTCAAACAACGCAATGCATTGCTTAAGCTTTTTGGAGAGCA
>CANJPT010000204.1 GCA_947476195.1 Lewinellaceae bacterium
CCGACTACTTTCCTGACTGACGTTTCCTGTGATCCCGCAGCAACGGGGGTATTCACCAAGCATTTTACCACTGCAGGTGGCTGCGACAGCGTAGTAGTTACAACGATCAGTCTGCTGCCGAGCAGCACTACGATATTGACAGGCACCAGTTGTAATCCAGACAATGTCGGCGTTTTTACAACCGTATTGCCCAACCATTTTGATTGTGACAGCACCGTGATCTCAACGGTAACTTTAGCGCCGCTCCCGACTACTTTCCTGAGCGACGTCTCCTGTGATCCTGCAGCAACGGGGGTTTTCACCAAGCATTTCACCACTGTGGGTGGCTGTGATAGCGTGGTGGTCACCACGGTAAGCTTATTGCCGAGCAGCGCCACGATGTTGACAGGTACGAGTTGTAAGCCTGCCCAAGTGGGTGTTTTCACCACAGTGCTGGCCAATTATCTTGGTTGTGACAGCACCGTGATCACCACGGTAAGCCTGCTGCCCTCCAGCAGCAGCTCGCTGGCAACAACGACCTGCGATCCGGCGCTGGCCGGTGTGTTCGTCTACCCTTTGATCAATCAATTTGGTTGCGACAGTATTGTGACCGAAACCAGAACCTTATTGCCCGGCAGTATGACCAACCTTAACCTCACAACTTGTGATCCAGCGCAGGTGGGTAGCACGACCAATATTCTACCCAACCAGTTTGGTTGCGACAGTACGATTGTAACGCTCACAAGTCTGTTGCCAGCCAATAATTGTTCCGTAGCGGCAACCTTGCTCGGATCAGATATTCCCTGTACTTCCAATACCGGCACACTCACCCTCACGCCAACGGTTGGCATCGCGCCGTTTTCTTACACCGTGCTTCAGGGACTTACTATCGTGACCAGTGGAACCATCACAACCCTGGGAACGCCCCAGCTGATTAGTGGGCTTCCAGCAGGCAATTACACCGTAAACGTTTCTTCGCCCAATGGCTTCAGCACATCGGCGCAGGCAACGGTGGTGCAACTTGTGCCGCCTGCGCTGACGATTCAGGCCAATTCGAACTATACCGGATTCGACGTAAGTTGTACGGGGGCAACTGACGGCAGTGCCCTGGCTATGCTTTCAGGAGGAGCAGCCCCTTATATTTTTTCCTGGTCGAATGGGGGCAGCGGTCAGCAGATCAACAACCTGGCAGCCGGGGTTTACTCCGTTACAGTCTTCGATGCGCATGGTTGCACCAATGTTTCCAGCGTAGCCCTGACAGAACCCGCACCGCTGGAAATGAGTTTTATCGTCAATGATCCGGATTGTTTTAATGAACACGACGGCGCGATCCAGGTTCAGACCAGCGGTGGCGCATCGCCTTACCGCTATTCACTGAATAACGACCCTGATCAGACGGAGCATATTTTTACCGGATTGAATTCAGGCGTTTACAGTCTGAAGGTATCTGACGCCAATGATTGCCAGAAAACGGAGGCCATTGTGGTGAATCCTGCTACAGCGATAAACGTCGATCTGGGCAACGACATTAACATCGGTCAGGGTGACCATGCTACCCTGCAAGCCACCGTGAATGTCCCATCCGACAGCCTATTGTCGGTAGTTTGGTCGGCATTACCCTTTGACAGTTTGGATTGTGTTCCACCCATTTGCCTGACACAAACCGTAACACCTTTGATCTCCACCGTTTACACCATACAGGTGCAATCCCTGAACGGCTGTACGGGTCAGGATCATGTGAAAGTGATCGTGGATCGTCGCCGGCAGATCTATGTGCCCAATGTGTTCACACCGAATGACGACGGCGCCAATGATCTGTTCACCATTTATGCCAGTCCTGGCTCTGTTAGAAAGATCCTTTCCCTGCAGGTTTTTGACCGATGGGGCGAGGCCTTGATCGCTTTGAAAGATTTCCTGCCCAACAACCCGACCATCGGATGGGATGGTAGCTACAAAGGGGAGCCGATGAACCCCGGGGTGTTTGTATGGGTAGCCGAGATCGAGTTTATCGATGGTAAACGCGAGGTGTTTCAGGGTGATGTGACGGTTGTGCGGTAAAGCACCCGATGGCGCAAAAGCGCAGATAACTACAACAAAGCTCAAGCCCACCATCAAAAATCGCAAATCATGTAATCGGATATCGCAAATCAATTTCTCCCCGATATCAAGCCTGCCTCTTGCCTGGCAATAAAGAGGGTGTTTAAAAATAAATTGCTGACAGGCTCCATGCGCGGCGGCGCAGCATCTGTTTGAAGGCGTGGCGCTGTAATGAGGGCAGAATGTACAACAACTCGCGGGACGGAAATCTCAAATAAAGCCCAAAAAAATCAAGAAGTTCCAAACCTATGAATATCAACGTTTGCCGGAAGTACCCTCTTGCAAAAATATTGAACGTTTACAGCTAATCAGTCGTTCAACTAAAAAATTGAAGCAACCAGAAAATGAGTTCAGGTTTTTTTATGTGAAATGTGTGAAATATCGCCATAGTTTTCTGAACTTTACCGCGCAAGGAAATGACCGAACATCCATAAAAAAAGTAGGAGGCAAAAGCCGAAAAGCCTCAAAAAAGTAGGCACCATAAATCTTTACCTAATCACATGACTTTAAGAAAATCTTTACTCGTGCTCTCCTTATGTCTGTTTGCATTGAATGCATTCTCTATGACTGTGCCAGAGCCTGTCACGCCGACACCCTTTGCCATCAGTGCTGAACAAGGTAAGCAATTGGACGCAGTACTGGCCAATTTGGCTTCCCAAGACTTCAGTAAGCTGACAATCAATCAGGTTGAACAACTTACCGGCAAGCAGATGACTTTTAAAGAGAAAATTGCTTTCAAGGTCGCAAAAATGAAAATGAAGAAGATACAGCATAAAGCTACGGTATCTATGCAATCAAGCGATGGCTTGGCGGCGCCTACCATTGACAAGGGGATTTATATCCTTCTGGCAATAATTGGCTGGGGATTTTTAGGCATTGGTTTGGCTTCGGATTGGAGCGGAAATGAATGGTTGTATTGCCTGCTTTTGACATTTCTTTGCTGGATCCCAGGGTTAATTTACGCTCTGATGAAAATGAAAAATTACTACTCATAGTAAATGTAAAGTTTAATTCAGAGGCTGCCCTTGTTTTGGGGGTAGCCTCTGTTTTTTTAGTATTCCATGAGCCAATCAAATATCCTCGTTTTAAGATTACTGTTTTGGGTAGCAGTTCCCATTACGTTACTGCTCCTTCCAGAAACCTATTTTGACACCGGCACAACGATTTGCCCATCCATGTTGTTATTGGGCGAAGAATGCCCCGGATGTGGAATGACCCGGGCTTGTATGCATCTTATCCATTTTGGTTTCGATGATGCATTTGATTTCAATGCACTTAGTTTTATTGTATTCCCGATTTTTGCCTTCGTCTGGGCCAAATGGTTTTGGGCAGATTGGAAGCAGTGGAATACTCTGAGAAAAGCGACCTTCTGAGTACATTCTGCGGAGCATTATAACGTGACTCCATAAAAGCATACCCCGGTACCGGTCAAATTGTTGTTTTGGGTTTGTAAGGTATTGGTAAAGTACATTTTCATATCGCATTTGTTTTTACAATTTAATAACCTTCCCAATCCCTAACCATGTCCCCGAGACTGTGGCCACTTCCCAAAGGTAAATGCCATTCACCAAGTCTGCTACTCCTAAAGTGTACGGTTCACCCGCTCCTGTCATGACGACCTGTTTTACGATTTGCCCATACGTATTCCGTAAAGTGATTTGTTTTGGTCTTGTTTCATACCCAAATACAAACGTAATTTGATCCACTGTTGGGTTGGGGTACACTCGGATACTCCTTGATGTGCCAGGAGGGGAGCTTACACTCACGACTGGTGAGCAGGGTACACCCGGGTTATCAATTGGCCCAAGCCGATAGTTGGGGAAGTACGGAATGCTGGCCCCGCTGGGTGTGGGGAGAACTAGACCACGCTGCTCTAAATTACAGGCTAAGCCTGGCTCGTCGGGGTTATGAATGATGTGGTAGTAGCGGGTATCTCCGCCGCCTAGGATGTAGATTTTACAGTCTGGGCCAAGTTGGCAAGTAAGAAATGAAATAGCTACCGGATCAAGGAACCCATCCCAAACTGCAACTTTTACCTGGCTTGCTTCAATATCCGATGCCCAAAGGTCGAATTGATAAACCTGTAAAAG
>CANJPT010000205.1 GCA_947476195.1 Lewinellaceae bacterium
CCATGAAAAATTTGATTCTATTGGCCACAATTCTCTTTTTTTTGCCCTGCGTCATTTTTGCGCAAGGCTATACATTTGAATGGGCAAAACAACTGGGAGGGCTGGGAAATGACGTTTCCAAAAGCTTAGCCATTGATAAAAGTGGCAATTGTTATACAATAGGGTATTTTAGCGGGACTGCAGATTTTGACCCTGGGCCTAATGTTAATAACTTGACTCAAGGTGGAAATGGGATTGATATATTCATTCAAAAATCCGACGCTTTTGGTAATCTGGTTTGGGTAAAACAGATGCAAGGAGTAGGTAATGCTATTGGATACGGGTATTCGATTGTTGTTGACTCCTTTGGAAATATTTATTCCATTGGAGCATTTTTGGGAACTGTTGATTTCGACCCCGGTCCGAATGTGTATCCTCTGACTTCTGATGGTAATAATACAGATATCTATATCCAAAAATTAGATGCTTTTGGGAATTTTACCTGGGCAAGAAAAATAGGTGGGGCAAATGTGGATTATGGATATTCAATTGCGGTTGATCAAATTGGAAATGTATATTCTACCGGGGAATTTAAGGAAACCGCCGATTTTGATCCAGGGCCAGGAATTTTTAACCTAATTTCAGCCGGGGGGAAAGATATATTCATTCAAAAGCTAAATGCTTCAGGAAACTTTGTCTGGGCGAAAGGTATAGGAGGAGCGCTTGATGATAAAGGAAATTCAATAGCCGTAGATCGAATTGGAACCGTTTATGCTACTGGACAATTTAGTGATACCGTTGATTTTAACCCTTCCACTAGTACCACAATCTTAACCTCAGGAGGGTCTTTTAGTACGTTTATATCCAAATTATCTCCTTCTGGAGATTTTATTTGGGCCAAGCAAGTATCTGGACCTGGGTATAGTGCTGGCTCTTCAATAACCATTGATCCAAATGGAGCCATCAATCTCACTGGTTTTTTTAAGGGAGCATGTGATTTCGATCCGGGAATTGATGCCAATTTAATAGTATCAGCAGGTCAAGGAGATGCTTTTATAGAAAAACTGGATACAACGGGCAATTTAATTTGGGTTAAAACGATTGGGAATGCCGGCCCAAATTGTATCGTAACCGATTTAATGGGCAATATTTATGTCGCAGGGGTATTTGGCGGTTCAACAGATTTTGACCCAGGTATCGGCGTCTATAATGTAGGATTTAGCGGTTTTTTGGATCTTTTCATGCTAAAGTTGGATATGAATGGCAATTTTTTGTGGGCAGCTGGAACTGGCTCCTCTAATGCAGAATCTATCGAATCTATCGCAGTAAATTCCAATGGGAACATTTATGCCACAGGTACATTTAGAGCATCTGTAGACTTTGACCCGAGCTCAGAAATAAATATTTTAGATGCTGGGGGCTCCAATAACTATGATGTATTTGTCTGTAAATTTAGTCAATCTTGGGATTTTCATGGTACGGTGTTCCGCGATTTAAATTTTAACCAGATAAAGGATACCAATGAGACCGGCCTTTCCAGTATTATTTTAACAACACTTAATAGTAAAAGGAGTACCTCAACTGACAGTTTGGGAAACTACCATATTTACAATGACATTGTTGGAGATACCCTAATCGCTGTAATGCCTCGTCCTCATTGGTTAGTTGCACCTTTATTCGCTATTCCTGATACTACGCAACATGCCATGAACTTTGCAGTAGAAATGGAAGGCGAAATACATGACGTATCTATTACGGCAATTGAAAAAACACCATTTAGACCCGGATTTGAAACTGAGTTGACCATTCATGTCACCAATTACAGTACGGTACCCATTGATTTATTTTTTGTTACACTCGACAGTTTTAATCTTCCTACTCCGCTCGTGTTTTTATCTGCAGAGCCTGCTCCTGATTACATAATGGGCAATTTGTTAACCTGGAAACTAGATTCCCTGGACTTATTAAATACCCAGATTATCCGCGTTCGATTCTTGACGCCATCAACAATAAATAATGGTGCACCAATAGACTTTCCTGTGCGGGCTATTCTGATAAACGATAATTTTCCAGCAGACAACCTTTATCAGGTAAAGGCAACTGTTGTAGGCTCTTATGACCCCAATGATAAACAGGTAGTCCCTCAGCAAACAACTCCTTATGCGTTGGATTCTACTGTTCTGCGTTACGTAATTCGCTTTCAGAATACTGGAAATTACCCTGCAGATTTTGTCTACATTTTAGATACATTATCGTCAGATCTTGACTTGTCAAGCCTGCAAATAATAAGTACAAGCCATCCTTATGCTTGGCGACTTTATAACGAACGTATTTTAGAAGTAGCTTTCAATCCTATTATTTTGCCAGATGCTTTTACAGATGAGCCCAATAGCCATGGCTTTGTGGCCTTTACCGTAAAACCTAAAAAGGACTTAATTGAAGGAGATTGGATCAGTAACCGTGCGAGTATTTATTTTGACTACAATTCATCCATTGTTACAAATTCAGCTATTCTTCAAGTTGTAGAAACTGTCAGAGCGACAGACGCTAACCATCCACCATGCGCAAATTTTGATTTGAGTCCCAACCCTGCGAGTAAAAGCTCAAAAATCTTAATTAATTTCCCTTTTGAGATTTGCAAGGATTTGGCCACAAAAGTCATTGTTACAAACCAACTGGGCGAAACCATCAAAGAGATTTCCCATATAAGGAATGATCAAAGCATATTTTTGACTGGGCTTCCATCAGGTATTTACATAGTTGCGATAATAAACGAAAACCTTCGAAGTGCCAAACTATTGATCGTAGAATAAAATGTAAAAGTTTACCACCCGCTTGCACTAGCGTATTTTTCAGGCAACCCCTAACCCACCATTTCCAAAAACAACTTCTCCAAAGTAACCTCCGGATCCTCACAAAGCCCCGGATGCACTTTAGATGTCTGCAGGATGGCACTGCGGGTAGCGGTTAGCCAGCGAAAACGAGAGGCATTGTCCAACTGCGCGATCGGGGAATCCGGGCTTTTCCCGCAGCAGATTTCCTGAAAGGCGTGCAGGTGGAGCTTGACCTCTTCCAGGCTCAGGTTCGGATCAAGCGCCAGCAGTTTTGCTTCAGGCATTAGGGTCCGTATGCCCAGGAATTTCTTCCCCGGACAATATACCATGACCCCGGCATTGACGAATTCTTCGCGCTCCGGCCGTGGCACAATGCGTATCACTGCGTATTCAAATAATCGAAGCTCTTGCATGAATGGCCTGTTTTACAAAGGTTTCGCTGGATTCAAGTCGTATTTGCAGGAATTCCGAGTAGATATTTCTGACGGTTTCCACACTTTCAGGGAAGGTGGCAGTGATCCAGTCCTCCGGGATCAAAGCGACGATACTGTCGATCACCTGTTTGTTCAGCAGCTGTTTCATGGCCTTATCCACCTCTTCCAGGGCCGAAGCCTGGCGCAGCAGCACATGGTCTTTGATTTGTATAAATGGCTTGGTGCTTTGCTCCTTCCAGTGTTCCCAGTTGTGGTGAAAATACAAGCATGCGCCATGGTCGATCAGCCAGAGTTCGTGGTGCCAGAGCAGCATGTTGGTATTGCGCGCTGTACGGTCCACATTCATCAAAAATGCATCCAGCCATACTATTTTGGAAGCCAGGAGTATCTCTGGTCGAATCACCGCCGGATCATAGGTGGCAGCGCCGGAGAGATAGGACATGCCCAGATTTAATCCGGTGCTGAACTTCAGCAGGTCCTGGATCTCTTCATCCGCTTCGGCACGGCCATAGGCCTCGTTTAGTTCTGCAAAAACAAGTTCAGGTAGTTTCAGTCCGGCCAGGCGGGCGATTTCGCCACCAATCAATTCGGCAATCAGCGCTTTGATGCCCTGTCCGGCTCCCCGAAATTTTAAGACGTATAAAAAGCCGTCGTCCGCTTCTACAATAGCCGGTAGAGAACCACCTTCCCGCAATGGGGTCACATATCTGGTAACAATTACAGTTCTGATTTTCGCTTGCATAGTGCAAAGAAACGGGATAAATGTGGTCAATGTGTTTAATGAGGTCAATGTGTTTTGGTCTCGACCATGCAGACGTGACCCTCCTTTGCTGTGGTTGTTGGCGAGGACGCCAACAACCA
>CANJPT010000206.1 GCA_947476195.1 Lewinellaceae bacterium
ATGAAAAAAAACACCAGCTTACCGTGCAGGTGCGGGCAGCCCAAAACGGCACAGAACTTTCCAAGTGCGAGTTTGTAACCAGTGGTGATCTTTCTTATTACCCAAGTTTTGACGTTCTTTTTGAGCCCTTTCTAAAGGTGAAAGCAGTGCTTTCAGTCAATTATTATTACCCCGCCTGTGGCTACCCATCGGGCAATAATCTGCTGTTCTGGCAGGACAACAACCAAATGGTTAAGGTACTTGAAACCTCCTCGGTCAGTGATGGCGGGGTGTTTTATGACGCGGAAGAATTTATCCTGCCCAGTCAGCGCGGGGGTATTGGTGACCATATCGTGGTGACGCATGATCATTCTGAATTTGAAGAAAAAGGCGAGGATATGGTACGCAGCAAGCAGAACTTTGGGATCGTTGTCTATAAATGGAACGGGGTTAAACTGGTGAAGGTGAAAGAACTTAAGTAAAACGCTCATTTAAAAGTCAAAGGCACCAGCAGTTTAAGGCTAATATTGCGACCCATATTGAATACTCCTTGCCGCCCGGTTGCAAGGTTCTCTGGCGCGTATTTCAGGCGACTCAAATGCGACTGATATCCTACATCCAGAAGGTTGTCTGCAATGACAATTACCTTACAAACCTCCGTTCCTTTTTTGTTGGTAATACTTCCTCCAAAGCCTGAATTAAGCAGAAAATAGCCGGGTGTAGCCGTTTCAGACCCAAAGGCAGCGTAGTAGTTGTTTTGGTCAAAAGTGAAACTTCCTTCTACAAAAACGAACCCATTCCGAATATTTTGGCCTATCTTGTTAAAGTCAGCACGCAACTCCGAGCGCAGTCGTGTTGCCGGGATAAATGGCAAAAAACGTGTGCTGTCTGGCTGGTTTTGTTGGATGCCTTTCACCCAGGATACGGCATTCTCAATGTGTAGCCAATCAAGCGGATGTGGGTGTAGATCAAAAGTGATCTCTCCTCCGATCAGGTAGGCGTTGCCTTGTACAAATCTAAAAGCGGGTGCCGGGTCATTCAGGTCAACAATACTATCGCCGCCGGAGGAACTCAGTAGCTTTTGGGCGAAAATATAGTTGTCTATTTTATTGTAGAACAAACTCAGCTCTGTGTTGAAGTGATGGCTGTTGAAAAACAAACCCAGGTCAGTTTGAAAACTAAATTCAGGTTTCAAAGCAGGGTCGCCGATCTCGTATCGAATAGTTCCTTCGTGCCTACCATTGGAACCAGATTCTGCAATGTTTGGTGCCCGAAAACCGCGCGCAATATTCAGTTTTGCCGTGAATCGCTGATCAAAATTATAAGCTCCGCCAATACTGCCTGTTGCGCCGGCGTAATTGGTGTTGAAGCCGGTAAATTTTAATTCGTTGGTAAGCGTTTCTGTCAATACTCCGAGCGTGTCTACATATAGCGCTTGCGCTTGTACCGTGCGATGGTCGTAGCGTAGTCCACCAGACAAATTGAGTTTACCAAAATTTCGCTCGGCCAGTGCATAGCTACCAATATCAAACAGGTTATAGGCAGGTACCAGTGCTTCTGACCCTTTGTTCCGATTGGTTTGGGCCATGCCATTCAGACCGATTGTGGTACGCCAACCTGTATTTTCAGGCAGCACTATTTTCGTATCATAGTTCCAGGTATTCAATAAAAATTCAAGGCCGGGGGCTTGTTTCTGGAGCGGGTTGCCAAACTCTTTTCGTGAATTTTGTTGAAAGCCAAAGGAAAATTCGACATTGTATCGTCCAAAAAACAGGTTGGTGGTATTGGAAATTCGTGTGTGCCCGATGGCTTGCCGGGGAATGTTTGCCCCATAACCTTTCAGATCTACTTCCATGGCGGGCTGTTCTGCTATGGTCGAATCGTTTAGGACTACCAGCTTGATAAATTGTCCGAGGCTGTCCCGTTCACCTTCTACAAGGCCTATTTTTTGATTAAAGGTGCTGAAATTAAAATGGGAAAAACCCCACTGCTTATTCCAACCAAAATAGCCGTTTAAATCCCGCTCTTGAAAACCGGAATTCCAAATTCGTCCGTCATACCTGTTTTGATAATTTCCAGCCTCTTTTACACTGCCTCGTAGCAACCAGTTGAAGCCTCCGATATTCCCGGAATTGGCAAGTGATGCACCAAGCATGCCGTTATTCGACTGATAATTTAAAGTTGCGGAGCCCCGAACTTCGCCATCTGGCAAGGGGGTAGGGGTAAGGAAGTTGATCACACCAGCCAGCGCATCAGAACCGTAAATAAGGCTTCCCGGGCCTTTCAAAACCTCTACCCGATCTACTGAAAACTCGTCGATTTCAATGCCATGTTCATCCCCCCATTGTTGTCCTTCTTGCCGAAGACCGTTGTATAGTGTAATGATCCGGTTGTACCCCAGACCGCGAATAACGGGCTTGGAAATTCCGGCACCAGTGGTGATCTGCGACAATCCCGGCTTTTTTGCGAGGGCATCGATCAGGTTGGTCGAAGTGACTTTTGTGAGTGAAAGATTGTCTATCGTTGTTACCGCAATAGGGTGTTTGCGCAATTCTGTTGCATGGGTGGTACCTGTAACGACTACTTCAGTGATCTCTGTCACGGCATCCCGAAGCCTGAGATTCAATTTTGTATCCCCTTTTATAGTTACCCGCAATGTCTGCGTTTGATAACCGATGTAGCGCACTTCCACCAGGAAAATACCGGATGGAAGATTTTTGATTTGAAACTGACCAGATTGGTCTGTAGAAACACTCCGTTTGAGGTCAGTCATTACAATGGAGACACCCACCAATTGTTCACCACTGGTCTGGTCTAAAATGGTTCCACTTAAGTTGTTTTGGGCAAAAGCAATCGAAGCAAGCAGCGAAAAAGCTGCTAAAATATAAATTCGCATGTTAAATAAAAACTTGATCCATGAAAAAGGAAAGGCGTGAGGGAACGCCAGAATAGGGAATTGACCTGGCCGAACAGCCAGGCAAATCACTACAGCGTAGCTGTAGCCTTCCATTAAAAAGCAGTATAAAAATGGGTGATCAGGCCACTGGCGGGCCCCGGCGCATGGCGGAGTCACAGGCTTTTTTAGAAAAAACCGGGGTAAAGTAGAAAACAGGTGCCTCAGAATCTGGAATTTTGGACTTCAGCGCAGGCAGCGCAGGCAACGAAAATATTTCTGAAGCAGAAACTACAAAAGCACAAAGAGTACAGTCATCATTGGCCCAACGCTCGTCGTGAATATGCGCAAGGTTAGCATCGTGGGAGGCATCGCAAACGGGATGCTCATAAGCTTCATGGTGCAACAAAAGCACGTGTGCCGTTTTCAGCGACCAAAAGGTCGTGAAAACGAGCATTAATGCCCAGGCGCTGAAGCGCTGATATGACCTGTATTCTTGCAAAATATGAAACTTAGCGAGGCGAATATAACAGGTACTTTAAAATACTGTTTGTTATTTTTATCAGATAATTCAAAAAGCTTCCCAGCTTTCACCCAATTCGCTAGGATGCCAGAAGAGCGTCTTGAAATCTACAACACAGTCGTTTACAACCCTAATTCCTTCATTTTCAAGCAAATATTGCATAAGCACAGGAGGAGAAAAATGATGACGCCCACTCAATTCTCCTTTTCGGTTTACCACACGGTGTGCGGGCACATTGTCCATCTGGTGGCAGTTGTTCAAGGCCCATCCAACCATGCGGGAGGATCCAAGGGCGATAAAGTCGGCGATAGCGCCATAGTTGGTTACGCGGCCCCGGGGAATTTGCCGAACCACAGCATAGACCAGATCGTAGTAGTTTGGTTGTTCTTTCATAATTTAAGGTCATTGGGTCATTTAACGTCATTAAGTCATTTAAGGTCATTGGGTCATTAAATGTCATTGGGTCATTTAACGTCATTAAGTCATTTAAGGTCATTGGGTCATTAGAAGTCATTGGGTCATTTAACGTCATTAAGTCATTTAAGGTCATTGGGTCATTAAATGTCATTGGGTCATTTAAGGTCATTGGGTCATTTAAGGTCATTGGGTCATTAGAAGTCATTGGGTCATTTAACGTCATTAAGTCATTTAAGGTCATTGGGTCATTAAATGTCATTGGGTCATTTAAGGTCATTGGG
>CANJPT010000207.1 GCA_947476195.1 Lewinellaceae bacterium
CACCTGGAGGATGTTTTTTTGAAATTAGCGAAAATAACCTTGTGATGATACGTTATCTTCAAGGAAACCTTTCCGAAAATAGCAGCCTTTGTTGGCCGAATGTTCCTGTTTCCTTCACGTTCAAACGGGAAACCCGTTCAGTAACTTTGGAGTTGGATGTGCTTGAATTGTACCGCCAAAGCACGTGTTTACCTACCCAACCACCTCAAAAGAAAATCGCACTTGCCTGTAAACCAGACAAGTGCGCTTTAATTTTGTTGGGTCACAAGGATATGAACCTCCGCTAAACATGACTGTTAAGCACTGTTAAAATGCTAAAATTGACCTTTTTTGCTTGATTTTTGGCCACTGATTGCCACCTTCGGCTAAATAAAAATACCTAAAAAATACCAATTATAAAAACATCTTTTACTTTTGGCCAGCCAACGATTCAAATCTGGATGCCATGCCAATTGTAAAGGGAACACCCAAAGTTAGATTTATCCTTCACCTCAAAAAGCAGGAGACCACCTATGTCAGTGCCTACTTCCATTATCGGGGTGGACAGCGAATGAAGTATTCAACCGGGTATAAAATCCGCGTTGAATTTTGGGATACCAAAACCCAGCGTCTCCAACTAAACAGGAAGCACCCCGAACACAGCGAGATCAATTTGTACCTCAACAAATTGGAGTTGACCATTTCCGAAATTTACCGGGACTTCAACAACGGGGATATTTCACCCGAAGATTTCCGCAAAGAATTGGATTACCGCCTTGGCTATGTACCGCGCCCCGAAATCGAACAGGTGACAGTCCCCCCATTTTTCGAGTTTATCGAAACCTACATTACCCAAAAGAAGGTGCAGCCACGCGGCACTTGGAAAATCCTTCAAGTGGTGTTAGGGCTTTTGAAGTCCTATGCCAGCGAGCGCAAAGGATCGTTAGAATATGGCGACATTGATTTGACCTTTTTCAATGATTTCAAAGCCTGGCTATTCGCCCCGCCTCGGCTACACTCTATTAACTACGCGGCAAAGATCATGGCAGTAATACGCCAATTCATGCGAGCCGCTCAGGACGAAAAGCACCACTCTAATACTGCTTATCAGGACAAAAAATTCAAGATCGGCAAAATCAAAACCTCCAAGGTGGTTTTGTCTTTCAAAGAATTGGAAGGGTTGTATAGCCTTGACTTATCTGCGAGTCCACGGCTGGAAAAAGTTCGGGATTTGTTCTTAATCGGGGCTTATACGGGACTGCGCTTCTCTGATTTTAGCCGAATAAGCCCTGAACATATTGAAGTGGTAGATGACAAAACCGTACTAAACATCACTACCCAAAAGACGGGTGCAATGGTGTCAATTCCCTTGTTTGACATTCCTTTGGCTTTGCTGCGCAAATGCAATTTTTCCGTCCCGATTATTTCAAACCAAAAAATGAATGACTACCTTAAAGAGTTGGGTAAACTTGCAGGGATGACAGGCAAAATGATTTTGACGGGAAGTAAAGGCGGTAAGCGGGAAGATACTACTTCTGAAAAATGGGAAAAGCTCACGACCCACGTCGCCCGCCGTTCTTTCGCTACAAATTTTTACCGTCACGGTTTCCCTGCCGTAGTTTTGATGAAAATTACAGGACACACCACTGAGCAACAATTTATGCAGTACATCGAGATTGACGCGAAAGAGAACGCCTTGCACTTTGCCGATTTGTATAAGATCGAAATAATTAGGAAATGAACTTTCCATTGACTTGCAACTTCCGGTATTCTACCATAATTTAAAAATTAGAATCATGACGAACTTATCTGAGCAATTAGTGAATCACAAACTTTGGATCCGAAGTCGAGGTAAGGAAGGTGTTAGAGCCGATTTTTCAGAATGTAACCTTGAAGGAATTAATCTTGCTGGGGCAAACCTCCGTGGAGCGAACCTTGTAGGTGCAAATCTTACTAATGGAGACTTTACTAAGACAAATTTCATGAATGCTGACCTAACAGGTGCAATATTTGCTCATTCTAACTTAGCTGGAGCGGATTTTTTCCAAGCAAACCTTTCATTGGCCAATTTTTTCCAAGCAAACCTTTCCAACTCTAATTTCAACTTCGTTAATCTTTCTGAGGCTGACCTTACTGGAGCTGATATTACAAATGCTGTTATCAGTTTTATGTGTCTATCTGGATGGGAATGGAGAGATTTTTCTGATCCAAGCAGTTTAAGTCTCTCCAAAGCCACTTTTTTCGGGGCTAATTTTAGAAAGGCTACTATTATTTATACTGAATATAGTAAAGAGCGGCCAGGGGAAGTCTTCTTGTGTAAGTACAGTTACAATAAAGGACGATTTCACAATCTAATTGGTTCATTGATTAAGGATGAGGGGGAAAACGAATTATTCGGATTGATTAAATTAGAATCAACAGAAAAAGAGGAGACTGAAATTGTACGAGCACGAGCAAATGATGGCAATAGTTTGGTTCGGTCCCTAAATGAGCGGCATGGTAATAGGCAACGTCCACTTTATTCAAATGCCAACCTTACTAAAGCTAACTTTTCTGGGGCAAATCTTCAAGGGGCAAATTTTTGGAGAACCAATCTTTCGGGTGTTAACTTAAGAGAAGCTAATCTACGTGGATCTTATTTCTGTTAATCAAAACCCCACTTTATAAAAAAAACCTCGCCAACCTTGGACGGACAGACGCGGGAAAACAGTTCACAGGATCAACGTGAAGGAATAAACTTTTCTAAAACGAGGTTGCTTAAATAAGGTAAAAAAAGTAATGAAAAAACCTCCAATATAGAGATGGGGAAAGTAACCAAGGCAAGGCCGCCGGAATGCGATAGCAGTGCCTCAAAACAAGGTTTAAGGGTATGAAAATAGACATTGATGTTTCCAAAATAATCGCTGAAACACTTGAAAACTACCCCTCTTGTGCTCACCTGCAAATTGAATTTGAGACGCTTTTGCAAGGGCATCTTGACGTTATGCAGAATCGATTAGAAGTTGGTCTTAGGGTCGGAGGGATGAGCGAGATTCAGGCAGATTACGAAGAGGTCTTACAAAACTACAAAACCAATTTTTTGCGAACAGATTGGGCAAAGCTCAATGCCTTTCAAAAGTCCGTTGAGGAACTTAAGACAGAAAGGGAAGTTGAGCTACAGTTTTTTCAATCAGCGGTTGATTGGTTTGAAACTAACAGACAACTATTAACGATTGGGAGATCTATTAAAAAAGGTGAGGAAGAGGTGGCCCAGCAGTCTTATCAGGATCAAGCAACTAATTTTGAAAAACAAGTTGCTCTATTCCTTAAAGGTCAAATTGATGACTTTGAGAAGCGGCTTTCCAAATCTCTGGAAGAAACAATCTTGGTAAAATCAGAAATACAAAAGGTAACTCAATGGTTAACAGATAAAAACCTTTCAGACAGATACATTTTCCCAAATCCTAACGGCGGTACAGTAATTAGCAATGGTTGGGAAAGTCTGTTTGCATCAGAAGGAAAAGAGGCGAACCGATTTCCTTACTGGTATAATGAATTGATTGTGCAAGGCAATGATCCACCTCCCTTTACTGGACCAAAACATAAAAAAGATTTGAATTTACCTCCTGAGGTTGTCACTAATCACCAAAAGTGTACCACCAGTTTGCACCAAAAGTGTACCACCGGTAAATCATAAATTGTCCCGGACAAAACCCGGGATATTATGTACGGTATGGATACACACACCACAGTCAAGACGCTATTATCAAATGGTATAAG
>CANJPT010000208.1 GCA_947476195.1 Lewinellaceae bacterium
ATTGCCACTTTTATCAATGGCTAAGCTTTTGGAAACGTCATTTCCCAGCCCTCCCAGTTGTTTTGCCCATTCAAATGTATAGCCTTGCGCAAAAATGACGCAGGGCAAAAAAAAGAGAATTGTGGCCAATAGAATCAAATTTTTCATGGGTGTAACTTAGGGTGTTGTAGCGATTTGAATGCTTCGCGAAAGGATCAACTGCGTGCTAGTGCCGCCCCCGGCCATTAGGCGGAATCTGGTTTCATTTGGTCGTGTTTTAAACCAGAAACGTAACCACCTTCTTCATATTTCTAAATTAATCATTTATTATTTAACCTTCACCAGCCACTCCCCCCTAAAAAAGCTATAAACCTAAAAAAACGGTCACCAGCAGCAGCCAGCTGGAAGAAACTAAGTGTGGGAAAGGCGTTTCAAGTAGAGGGAACTGTCGTCTTCACCAGACCTGCAAGCCTTTGCAAGCAGGAAGGTTTGGACGCGTATAATGGGAAATTCCAACTGTTTGAATTACTACCCTGGCAACCGTTATATTTTAGGCGGTACTCGGTATCCGGTTTACGGTACACGGTCAAACAGGAGCATCGCACCCCGTGTACCGTGTACCGTGTACCGTAAACCGTGCACCGTCCTATGCCGAACATGCTTCGCAATCCGGATTGTCAATACTGCAGATCTTGCCTGCAACCTGCTCAATATCCAACGCTGCCATCTGTACTGGCGCCGGTGCCGCAACTTTTTCAGCCGCCACACTCGCCGTTATAATGGGCTCGGCGGATTTCGCATTCTGCACAAACTTCTGCTGGTGCTTCTTGCTGAGGGTGAACTTGATCGGGTCCGTCGCCGCTTTGGAGCGGAGGTAGTACATGCCGGTTTTCAGGCCTTTTTGCCAGGCGTAGAAGTGCATCGACGAGAGTTTTGCAAACGTCGGGGCTTCCATGAATACGTTGAGGCTCTGGCTCTGGCAGATGTACGCGCCGCGGTCGGCACTCATGTCGATGATGACTTTCTGGCTGATCTCATAGGCGGTTTTGTACACGTCGCGGACTTCTTTTGGAATGTCCTCAATGCCTTGTACCGAACCATTGGCGGCCATGATGGCTTCGCGCATTTCTTCGTCCCAGAGGCCCAGGCGTACGAGGTCGCGCATGAGGTGTTTGTTTACCACAATGTGCTCGCCTGCCAGGGTACGACGGGTGTAGAGGTTCGAGGTATAGGGTTCGAAGCACTCGTTATTGCCCAGGATCTGGCTCGTGGAAGCGGTAGGCATCGGCGCCACCAAGAGGGAATTGCGAATGCCCACTTTTTTCACGCGCTCGCGCAGACCATCCCAATCCCAACGCTTGGAAGGCGTTACGCCCCATAGATCGAACTGGAACATCCCTTTGCTCATGGGTGAACCCTGGAAGCTTTCGTAAGTACCCAGTTTTTCAGCCAATGCGGCAGATTCCGTGATCGCTGCAAAATAAATGGTCTCAAAAATATCTATATTCAACTGCTTCGCGGCATCGCTGTCGAATGCCATACCCAGAAGAATGAACGCATCCGCCAGGCCCTGCACGCCCAGACCGATCGGGCGGTGGCGCATGTTTGAGTTCTTTGCTTCCGGGATCGGGTAGTAGTTGACGTCAATGACCTTATTCAGGTTGCGGGTAGCCACTTTCGTGATCTCCACGAGTTTGTCGAAGTCAAACTTGCCGTTGATCACAAATTTTGGCAGCGCAATGGATGCCAGGTTACATACGGCTACCTCGTCTTTGGAGGTATATTCAATGATCTCCGTGCAAAGGTTAGACGAGCGGATGGTGCCCAGATTTTGCTGGTTGCTCTTTTGGTTGGCGGCGTCTTTGTACAGGATATAAGGCGTGCCGGTTTCTGTCTGGCTTTCCATGACGGCATTCCAGAGATCGCGGGCTTTCACCACTTTGCGGCCGCGACCTTCTTTTTCGTACTGGTGGTACATCGCCTCGAATTTTGCGCCGTACACGTCGAACAGGCCCGGTGCTTCGTTCGGGTCGAACAAGGTCCAATCCGCATCGGCTTTCACGCGCTCCATGAACAAATCGCTTATCCAAAGGGCATAGAACAGGTCGCGGGCGCGGTTTTCTTCCTTGCCGTGGTTCTTTTTGAGTTCCAGGAATTCAAAAATATCGGCGTGCCAGGGCTCAATGTAGACCGCGAAAGCGCCTTTGCGTTTGCCGCCGCCCTGATCCACGTAACGGGCTGCATCGTTGAACACGCGCAGCATCGGGATGATCCCGTTGGAGGTGCCGCCCGTGCCTTTGATGTACGAACCCGTGGCGCGAATGTTGTGAATGCTCAGGCCGATTCCACCGGCACTTTGGCTGATAAGGGCGCAGCGCGAAAGCGTCTCGAAAATACCCGCAATACTATCGTCCGTCATAGTGAGCAGGAAGCACGAGGACATCTGCGGCTTTGGTGAGCCGGCGTTGAACAAGGTAGGTGTAGCGTGAATAAACCAACGCTCGCTCATCAGGTTATAGGTCTCGATGGCCGCATCAATGTCAGCACCGTGGATACCAACCGCCACGCGCATGAAGAGGTGCTGCGGACGTTCTACTACCTTTCCGTTCATACGCAAGAGGTAGGAGCGTTCCAGCGTTTTAAAGCCGAAGTAATCGAATTCAAAATCGCGGTCAAAAATGATTGCCGAGTCGAAACGAGACTTTTTTTCCTGCACAATACGATGCGTTTCATCGCCGATTAGTCCCGCACGAGCGCCTGTTTTTGGGTCTACATAGTGGTAGAGCTCATCTATCACTTTGGAGAATGACTTTTCGGTTTGTTTGTGTAGGTTACTCACGGCAATACGTGCGGCAAACAGGGCATAATCCGGGTGAATCGTAGCCATGGTAGCAGCGGTTTCTGCAGCAAGGTTGTCGAGTTCGAAGGTCGTTACACCGTCATAAAGTCCCATGATGACTTTCTTAGAGACTTCAATGAGGTTGACGTAATTGGTATCGAGGCCATACGTCATTTTGCGGAGGCGCGCCGTGATCTTGTCGAACGACACTTCCTCTTTGCGACCATCGCGTTTGATAACTTGCATCATGATTGTGTGTGTTGTAAAAAATGTTCTTTTTATTTCCTTTCGGTTGTTGAGATAATTTCGTTGATTTTTCTTTCCAATTTCGGCAATTCGTCTTCTATGATTTCCCAAACAATTTGATCGTCCATGCCGAAATAGTGACGGACTACCCGGTGCCGGAAATTGATCACTAAGCGCCATTCAATTTCTGGGTGCACTTCGTGAAAATCTTCCCTTAAATTGTTTGCAGCTTCCCCAATAATTCCAAAATTACGCAACACTGCATCTAACACGAGCTCATTGGCGGCAAAATCCTGATAAGTCATTCCATCTGTATAGCGCAGAATCTTCTCGATGGAATCAAGAATATCCAGCAGCCAATCCATGTTGTTTCGATAAGACTTAGACATACTTCAGATCTGATTCAATATATTTGAAATAGCGGTCTTTTACCCCTCTTCGAGTCACTAAATCTACTTTACAGCTCAGTATCGTTTCCAATTCTTCGGCAAGTCGGAGAAAATCCATGCCCACCGGTTCATTAAACTCCACCATAATATCCACATCGCTATCCGGCCCGTTGTCACCCCGACTGACTGATCCGAAAATAGCCAGGCTTTTCAGCGGGTACTTGCTGAAAAGGTGCGCGCGCTGGGCGGCTA
>CANJPT010000209.1 GCA_947476195.1 Lewinellaceae bacterium
CCCGGGCAGTATGAGATCCATCTGGAGGGCATTGACCTGAATGGCTGCAGGAATGATACCCTATTGCGATACATTACGGTACACCCGATTCCAACGCCGGCCTTTACGATGCAGCGGGATCGACTATGCGGACTACCTGTGGTTGTTGATTTTACGAACCATACGCCTGATGCAGTTGGATACACCTGGGACTTCGGCGATATGACCGGTACAAGTATCGTGAATGATCCAAAACACAGCTATCCATTAATGGGAGATTACCTGGTACAATTGATCGCTGAAAATGCTTTTATGTGCCTGGATACTGCAGCACAAATATTCAGTGCTTATGCCCAGCCCATGGCCGATTTTTCCTGGGATCCTGAAGTTGGGTGTGCACCTTTGACCGTGCTCTTTGAAAACTTGTCCACTTTCTCTACATCGGCTTATTGGACCTTCTCCAATGGCGGGCACGCTGATACACTAAGCCATACCGCTCATACTTTTTACAATTGGGGCCTGCATGGTGCTAAACTTTGGGTCAGCCACCGGGAGGTTTGTTTTGATTCGCTTGCTCTGTCGGACATCATTGAGGTCTTCCCCAGCCCGACGGCTAATTTTAGCTTTGAGGAGATCGTAACTGACCCTCCTTCCGGGATGTTTGAGTTTACAGACCTGTCCATAGGCGCGGTTCGCTGGCTTTGGGAGTTTGGAGATGGCGACTCCTCTACCCTACAAAATCCAGCACACCGTTTTTATTCAAACGGGCAAAAACTGGTAAAGCTAACTGTCTGGGGCGAAAATGAATGTCCAGACGACACCATTCGGGGGGTCACACCGCTGCCCATGCACGGTCTGTTTATACCCAATGCGTTTACGCCAGGTCTGGACAATGGAGATGCTGCACTTTTTCAACCAAAAGGAGTCGGGCTACGCGAATTTGAAATCGCGGTCTATTCCAGTTACGGGCAGTTGCTCTGGACTTCCAATACAGAAGATTTGATAGATGGACAACCAGGGAAAGGCTGGGATGGAAGTTACAAAGACACTCAGATACCACAGGATGTTTATACCTGGCAGGTAAAGACCGCGATTTTTGATGATGGGACGGTATGGGGCGGGAAAAAGATTGGTTCGGTGACGTTGATTCGCTAACAATTACTGAAACAGACCAAAAGAAACCTCAAAAAACCAAATGTTTTTGAACTTTATCCTATTTTGACTACTCCTTGGAAGCTGGTTTTGAAATAGATTGGAACCATTAACCCTGGTTTATCTGGATTTCGGATGGATTACTTCCACGGTTTTATTTTTCAATATTGTCGTAATATTGGAAGATTTCGATGGTCCGTTGCATAAGTAAATCCTGAATTGAACCGGCTGAAATATTAGATTGTATTGTACCACCGCCGGAATATTGGTCGGCAGTCATTGTCATGATGAGTTTACTTTCAGCTTCACGGAAAGCAAGCCATGCTTTTTGTGCCGTGATGAGCGTCTTTTGGTCTTCTGGCGTTAGGGCAGACTTAAGTTTTTTATAGTATTTGTTCAATAGTATATCATAGGAGACACCCATTTCATAGACCGATGTGTTCATGCCGATCGTTGAGTAATCGATGCTAATCCGTTTGTGTAACAATTGATGAATCCGGAAAGTGTCAATAGTGAATTCAATTCGGTCATTGGAAAATCCCTTTCTCTGAAGTTTTTGTCTAAACGCGGGCACTTGCTTTTCGACATCTGCCTTGAGTTTTTCCAATATTTGGGGCGTAATTTCTCTTGGTTCGTTGTTTTGTGTGTAGGCCAGCTGTGCTGCAAAAAAACAAATGGATACTAGGAAAAGGTGTTTCATTCTGTAATTTTATTTAAATTAGGTGATGCCCTGTTAAAGCGTTTATAACGGTCCCCATGGTATTTTTGGCATTAAATGGAATGGTTTTATACTAAAACAGAAGCCCCTTCAGCCCTATTTTTTCCCATTTGCCAGAATTAGGTTTGCGTCATTCAGAAATTTGATTTCTTCCCTGCCCGCTTCGGCTCCTGTAGGATAGCCGAGCGAACCCAGGGCAGATATATTGAGTTTATGGCTGGTCGGGTCTTCGGTTACGTAAAAAAGCCAGATGGTTGGATAGCCTTTAATTTGAAAGGCCTGTTGAAGGGATTGGTTTTGCTGCACAAGTTCGGCTGACTGCTCCTTGCGCCGCGGAAAATCCAATTCGAGTAGAATTACATTTTTTTGGGCCCAGCCAACAAAAGCATCTTTAGCAAAGACATCTGATTGTAATTTACGGCACCAACCGCACCAATCGCTGCCGGTAAAAAAACCAAAAATAGGTTTATGGGTAGCATCAGAAAGCTCCCGGGCTTTCGAAAGGTCGGTATACCAACTGAGTTGGCCTGCATGGCCTTTAGGTGTTTGGGCTGTGCAGGAAAATTGAATGCCCAGTAAAAGCAGTGCGAGAAAAACAAATGGCTTCATTATAAGTGAATTTATAGATAGAATGTTACAAAGGTAGGATTTTACTGCGCATTACAAAAAAATGCTGCCTGGATATTCATTCAGGAATCAAGGTCGGATGATTTAAACGGCATGCCTTTTTTGCCACTTATTTTAGTCGGAATTGCTCCCCTACCCTGCTTACCTGGAGTTCAATGACCCGGTCCACGCTCTTATAGTTCATGAAATCACCGCTAATCGCCTTCTTTTTTATTCTAACTTTCGCTTCCCTCGCCCAACTCTTTCCCAACAAAATAGGCGTCGGCCTTGACGGCATTACGAACAATCTCTATACTTATGCTGTTCAGAATAGACAAGTTAATTTTATCATTCATTTCTATGAAAACACTCTTTCTTGGTTTGGTACTTGCCAGTATTATATTATTCATCTTTCAGGCATGCGCGCTGGTTTCCAGCAAAGGAACAGAGCTTCAGGCTTACCAGGTTTTAAAGCACGAAAAGGAATTTGAAGTCCGGTTTTATCCGGAATCAACGATGGCAACCATTACATCGCGGGCTACCTCTTATAAGGATTTAGGCAGCCCGGGATTCAGGAAACTGGCTGGTTATATTTTTGGCGGAAATGATCAGAACCAGCAGATTGCCATGACCGCCCCGGTACACATGGAAATAAGCGATTCCATTTCGTCTATGAGCTTTGTGATGCCCTCCAAATACAACAAATCGCTATTGCCAAAGCCCAATAATGCGGAGGTATCAATCAAATCCGTCCCAGCGGAATATGTCGCCGTACTTCGCTTTGGGGGCTTTGCTTCGGATCGAAAAATCCGGCGGTATTCTGAAAAACTACGCAAAGATTTGGAGGCGCATGCTATTCGATATACTGGCAACTTTCGCTATCTGGGATACAACCCGCCATTCCAATTATTTGGAAGAAAAAATGAAGTCATTGTAAGCATAGAGTGGAACGCACAATAGGCGTTTTGACTATTGCTTTGTAACAAATGTTCAGCCACCTCACTTGGTACAGGCAGCTAATCAATTTATTAGATATGCATCCCTGACAACATTCTATTTTACAATACCCATGAAAGTACTCTACCTAACTCCCTACTTGCGTATCGTTGAATTATTGCAAAAAAAATCAAGGTTAAAAATCCCGCTGCTTTTCGCGACCTTTTTTTTTACAGCGGGTGTACATGCCCAAACTAAGCTTTGGTCAATACCCCCCGCCGGCAAAACCCTGACAAAAACAGAACAGA
>CANJPT010000210.1 GCA_947476195.1 Lewinellaceae bacterium
AAGCAGAAATTACGTGGTGCACCCCATTTCCACCACAAAGTGCCTTTGGAATTCACCTTTATCATGGGTGATGGTCAACGACAATACCATACTGCTATTGTTTCCGGTGAAAATATGATGGTGGAATTCCAATTCACTGCCTGGGGACCCGCTCCGGAAGCCGTGTTTGTCAATACCAACCTGAAGATTCTGCAAGCCCGCTCTGAAGGCGAAAAAATGATCAAAACCGCAGGGGGCAGCAACTTTGCAGACGCAAAATTGAACCTGACCGTGAATAGTTTAGGTGCAGATTCGGTATTTTTCCGCGTTGAACACCATTTTGCTGCACCAGACAAAGCAGGTGCCAACCCAAACGGCTTCGTCCTGTCTAATCGCTATTGGTCGGTGCTGACAAACGGAAATTCCTTTCCGACAGGTTTTGATGCGCAAGCCATTCTTATTTATGATGGGCGCGGTTCTGGGGACCAGCTCGACACCGAATTGTTTGAGGCAACCAGCCCTTCAGAGGATAGTGTACTGCTGCTCTACCGCCGCGGTCCCGGACACCCCTGGCAACAATGGCCAAGCTACACCAAGATCACCCTTGGATCCACCACTGATCAATACGGCCAACTGCGGCCAACCCACCTTGCGCCCGGAGAATATACCATCGGCAAAGGGGTGTCAACCATAGCAAGCACAGAACCCAATGGCCTGGGCAAGATCAGAATCGCACCTAACCCGACCTCTGGGCAGGTACGCGTACAGTCTGATGAAACATTTGAAAAAGCTACCCTGATCAGTGCCGAAGGAGCGTCGGAAAAAACCTGGAATTTAATGCCCGCAACCGTAGCTGTGTTTGATTTGAATACGATTCCTGCAGGACAATATTGGTTGCTATTGAACGGCAAAAAAGGAACCGCTATTTGTCCGATTGTTAAACAATAAGTGCTATAAACGTATCGCAAATCAGGGCTTTTAATCCCTGATTTGCATGGATGTTACTCGGACTATTGTACACTGTTAAATGGTACTGCAGTCTGGTTGATCCTCGCTTTTACCTTTTGAATATTGTCGATCACGCCTTGATGTTTAGGATTTATCTTCAAAGCCCGCTCATAATATTCCAGCGCTTTTTGAAGGTTGTTGGTATAGGCAAGTACCGAGGCGCAATTTTTTAAGCCATCAAAACTGTTCGGATTTTTGGCTAAAAGTTGATCCCAGTAAGCGATCGCTGTTTGGTAATCCTTTTTATTGATTGAAATAATGGCCAGATTGTTAAGTGCACCTTCGTAGCCAGGGTCTATTTTAATTGTTTTTTCAAACGCCAGTCGTGCATCCTCTGTATTATTGAGTGCCATATAGGTGACACCAAGGTTGTATTGCGCCTCGGTATATTCGGGGTATATCTCCAGTGCCTTCTGGTAATATTTCGTCGCTTCAGTAAAGTGCTCTGTTTTGTTTTTATCATTTGGATTTTGGATCCCTTCTGCCAACATTCGCAAGTAAGTTCCATAGTGATTCTGTGCGCGGGCACTGTTGGGAGCAGTTTCAAGTCCTGACTTGAAAAGCTTCTCCTGGGTAGCCCATACCTGCGTGCGCGAAAAGGTTTTGACGGCATACAAGAGTAGGATCCCACCTGCTATTCCATATAATATGTTTTTTGAAATTTGAAATTTTTCAGCCAACACCACAATACCCCAACCCAAAGCCAGACAAAAACCGGCTGAAGCACTGAATAAAAACCGCTCCGCCATGGTAGCACCGATTGGCGTCAGAAAATTGGAAACCATGACGAGCATCACTGCATAAAACCCGATAGCATAAGCATAGATCCTTTTATATTGCAAGCCCCATACAAAGCATCCTGCCAGTACTAAATAAACTACCGAAGAGATTAGGAATCCTAAATCGTTCATATCAACCAGCGGCACCTGGTTATAAGAATAGTCATAACTCAAAGGATGCGGATAAATCAATAACCCCAGATATTTCCCTAAAATCATGGTGCGACTGGCAAACCATTCGCCACTTGTCTTCGCCCCAGAAAGGGTATTATTGATAATGTCATTGATATCGGAAGCGAAAAACATATTGTTCATCGCACTGCCACGCATCAGGAAATATATTGCAACGGGTGCCAGATAGAAGGCAGATATACCTGCGATACGACCTGGTTTGAGGTTTGTAAAAAACCATAACGTGAGCGGAACTAGGCCAAGCATCGCCAAACCAGTTTCCTTGGAAAGGGCCGCGGAGAGGTAAAAAACCAAACTAATAATCAGGTCTTTGGTCCTGTTTCCATCCAGGGCATATTTTAAAACATATAAAAGGCTGCAGGTTACAAAGATAAAACTCAACAACTCGTCCCGGCTTTTGATATTAGCTACGACCTCTGTATGAATTGGATGGGCAACAAAAATCAAAGCTGCCAGCAATGGGATCAAGCTGTCAGGACCCAAGGCTTTTTTTAAAAACACGTAAAAAAGTCCACTGGCCAACGCATAGTAAAATACATTGAAAAAGTGATAAACGCCTGCAGTGCCCTTAAATAGCGATTTCTCCAATGCGAAATTTGCCAACATGAGCGGACGATAGGACTGATCGTTCATTCCATTGAAGCCATACAGTGTTCCGTGTGTAAAAATATCCCTTATTCCAGCGATGCCTTTGTTGACAAATGCATTACCACGCGTCATGATCTCATCATCCAATACAAAGTCAAAACCAAAAGTGACCCCATACAGGATCACGGCCAAACCCATAATGATCCATATATTCCAATCACGCTGAATTGGAAGATGTATTGATTTGGCTTGTTTTGAAGTTGCTGGTTTATCTTTTTTAGACATTGGTTAAAACGTTTTAATTCTCTAAAAAAATACTTCCTGTGCCACCCGAAATGTGTTTGCATGCGCCTCCACAATATCGGAAATTCGGGGCGAATATCCCCCACCCATGCTAATTACTACGGGCAATTGGTTGGTTTTGCAGAAGGATTGTACCATCCGATCCCGCTCACGACATCCTGCCCGACTATGGGTAACTCATTGGAGAATACGAACCGCCTTATTACTCAACATCTAAATGCAGCTTATGAAAAAAACGATGCAATAATGGCGACACGATTACACCTGATGCTGCCAGGAAAACTACCCCACTGTACAATGCATAAATACCCGCAAAAACTTGAACCCCGGCCTGTTTTTCAATCGGCAATGCATCGATATCCAGACCTGGTCCCATGCCTGTCAAGATCATGGAGGCATTATAAAACGACTCAATCCAGCCAATTTCTGCCAAAAATCTGTACCCTACCATTCCGATTAACAGCGAAACACCGATGATTAGTGCAGAAAGGAAAACATAACGCAACATCCGGGTTACAAAGTAGGGTTGTGATATTACAGCTTGAGACTTGTGTTCAAACATGGAAATTATTATTAAAACACTGATTAAGATTACAACAATGCAATTGCTTGATTATAAAACAAATGGGTTCAAAACCACCCTATTTTGGTTATTCAAAATTAGTTTGATGGTGCAATTCTACAAAAAAAGTGGCCTTCGAGATCCAAAAGAAATCTCGAAGGCCGTCATTTTTATTATATGGTTGGTTGTGCCGAATTAACGCACCACCGTCACATCCCCTTTCAGGAGCAACTTCTGTCCGTCGATCAACTCCACCTCAGCCCACCATAC
>CANJPT010000211.1 GCA_947476195.1 Lewinellaceae bacterium
CAGGCACTACAGGATCGGGTATTTCAGAAACTGTTCGAAGCTGCTGAGATAGCCAGATTCACACCCGATGAAAAAAATAAATATGAAGAAAGTTTAAAGTACTACCGCGATTTGAAAAATGTGGTGGATACTTCGTTTGATGAGGGTAAAGCAGAAGGCAAAGCAGAAATCGCCCGTCAAATGAAGGCAAAAGGAATGGATACAAGCTTGATAGCAGAAATTACTGGGCTATCGATAAAAGAAATAGAAAACCTCTAATAAAATTTTCCAACTTCTATGCCTTCACTTTCAAGCCTCCTAAGTGTCGAAGACGACTTGCAAAACAATTTTGACAAGTGGATGTACATATTGCAACAACTTCCCTATCTGCAAATAGAGCGACGGGATCTTCATAATCCGGCTTTTCAGACATTATTCGAAGCTTCCGAGACCGCAAAATTTACTCCGGAAGAAAAAAATAAATATGAGGAGAGCCTGAAATATTACCGCGATTTGAAAAACATGATGGATACCGCGTTCGAGGAGGGAAAAGCAGTAGCAAAGAAAGAATATAAAATTGGAATCGCCCGTCGAATGAAAATGGGAGATGAATCGATAGAGAAAATCATTCAGTTTACTGGTCTGGCTAAAGAGGAAATAGAAAAGTTGTAGTGATATTTGCCACTTTTATGCACTCGCATTCATGCCAATGGGATTGCAGGGATCGATTCCGGAGTGGAAGAAGAATGAATATCGAACACCGAATTTCGAAGTGGGGCTCTGGGCTTGATGTCACTTGAAAAACAAACAACAAAAGTCACAAATTCCAGGAGCAGCGCCTATTTCGGTGTTCGATATTCGGTGTTCGGTGTTCGATATTTCATCGGATCTAAAACTGATAGTCTCGCTTTAAGCTGAGACTATCAGTTTTGGCCAAGAACTAAATAAACGGCCATGAGCCGAAATAATATCTTCATTTTCATTTACTTTTGTTGTTTCGAAAGACAAACAACACCTACAGGGTCCAGACATTTGTCCGTTGGATGGGTGTTTTAAGATGCAATTAATTTTAACTATCACATAATCAAAATCTTAAAGATTATGGTTTTGGAAAGAACAGCAAACGAAGTGATTATCCGCCTCCCTGGTAATATCAATTGGGAAGAACTTGAACTTATGCTCAAGTTTATCCGGTATCGGGAAAGAGTTGCAAAAAGCAAGGCAAAACAAGAAGATATTGACCGTCTTGCTTCGGATGTTAACAAACAATGGTGGGCTGAGAACAAACATCGCTTTGTTAAACCCGAATGAAGATCATCGTTGACACCAATGTCGTTTTTAGTGCCATTTTATCCCCCTCGGGCAAAATTGGTCAGATATTGATTTACGGACGTAAGCAATTTGAGTTTTACGCGCCGAACCTTGTCAAGATCGAGGTAAAAAGACATCGGGACAAGATTATTCAGATGGGTGAATTGACGGATGCCGATTTTGAGGATACCCGTGATGATATATTTGATTGCCTTAACTTCATCTCTGAAGAACAAATACCATACGAATATTGGCAAGAAGCAATTCCACTAGTACGCGACACCGATATGGATGACATCGCGTTCGTAGTTCTCTCCGAATATCTGGATGCGCAGTTATGGACTGGTGATAAGAAATTAATGAAAGGCTTAAGCAATATGGGTTTTACCAAGGGCGTGACAACAGACGAAATATACGGCATGCTTCAAAGCATTGAAAAATAGTGTTAGAGCCTGTTCGGGAATTCGATTGGAAGGCAGAGGTAAAGGAGTCTGATAGAAAGGTTTACAAGCTCACGATCAAAGACAATCCCGACATCATCCAAACAGACGGGACACAAAAAGAACCAGAAGGCGTTGATCTCAATATTGGTCCTATGCCATTCTCTGCCGAGGATCGTCAAGAGGTAAGTGCGATCATTGCGCAATACAAAAGCA
The DNA here is from genome assembly GCA_947476195.1 of Lewinellaceae bacterium. Taxonomy (GTDB): domain Bacteria; phylum Bacteroidota; class Bacteroidia; order Chitinophagales; family Saprospiraceae; genus M3007. The sequence continues at coordinate 1,947 of CANJPT010000211.1, forward strand.
CAGGTGAAATGCCTAAGCTGCCACGGAAGAGCAAGTCCAAAAGAAAATTAGTTGGCATTAAAGATAGTGTGCTTGAACGAGCAAAATCCAGGACTGCAAAAGGGAAGTCTCCTGTGTTGGAATTGGATAAATAATATGCATTGAACGCTGCACTGTTGCCTCTGCTTTCTAAAGGTTGCACAGGCTGCAGTACTCAAACAAGCAACAACAGGCACAAATTCCACGAGCAGCGCCTATTTCGAAATTCGGTGTTCGATATTCGGTGTTCGATATTCCCCCGATGGTCTCATTTAAAGTGACGGCAACCTGACAGACCTGAAAAATAAAAACGGCCAGGATTTGGATATATGCGTTTAAACCTTACTTTTACGCTTTGAAAAACTCCTGAATGAATCCAGCATCTCCTTCAACTTTTGTCAGTTTACTTGTTGCGTGAATCTAACCGGTGTCGTTGGATTCACGCAACAGGTAATTTCTGGTTAGGTGTTGACAAAACGGGTTTTTACGCAATAGCGCCTATATATGGGGATTTTCGTGAAGCCAACGTTTAGCGACAATTAAAAATCAAAAAAGAAATACATTGGGAATAAAATAAATTTAAGACTAAAATGCAACTGCAAATACTAAATTCAGAACAAAAGCAGCTCTTCAAAGATGTAGGAATTATTAAATTAAAGGACTTCCTATACTGTTAGCTTTTCTATTTATGTTAGTTCCTTTTTTACAAACATTACGATATCCTTATTTTTCAAGTATGAAATCAATGTTCATGCTTTCTGGAATAATCTTACTACTTCTTACTTCAGGAAATATAATAAAAGAAAACTCTTGGAGCCAAAGACTAGGACAGTTAATGATCTTTATAAATATACTCTATGGGATAACATTAGTCGTTAGTATTGCCATGTACTTGGGAATTTCTGTTAATCATTTGCATGGACCCTTATGGGAATTACCAAAATAAAAGTCGCTAACTAACATGTTATACACGATAATGCTTCCTATCGGTCGCACTACGCACATACAAACCGTTAGCATCAACTATTAACCCTACCCAAAAAAAAACTACCCAATCAAAAGTACCCTTTCGCAGTTCAGGGGCAAGCTAAGCCAATCAGCCACCCAAACATCTCCTACCTCTCTCAACTGAACCTATCATTCAAGAGAAGAAAATTTGCAACCCAAAGAATTTTTGAAAGGTTTTCCAAGCAATAGCCTCAGAAAACCCCTCATCTTTGCGGCTCGAATTTTCAACCTTCACAAAACGCGGCAAACAGTCGCATTTTGTGTCCATCGATTATCCTTCAACCATGGCAAAAGAAATAACACCCCGCTCCGAAGACTACTCCCAGTGGTATCTGGACATTGTGCAAAAGGCTCGTCTGGCCGACAACTCTCCTGTGCGCGGCTGCATGGTCATCAAACCACATGGCTACGGCATCTGGGAAAAGATGCGGGATCAGCTGGACTTCATGTTCAAGGAAACCGGTCACGTGAACGCCTATTTCCCGCTTTTTGTGCCTAAAAGTCTCTTCGAAGCGGAGGAAAAGAATGCGGAAGGCTTCGCCAAAGAATGCGCCGTAGTGACGCACTATCGCCTCAAAAACGACCCGAACCGGCCCGGCAAACTCATGGTGGATCCGGAAGCCAAACTCGAGGAGGAGCTGATCGTACGCCCTACTTCGGAGGCCATTATCTGGAATACGTACCGCGACTGGATCCAGAGCTACCG
>CANJPT010000212.1 GCA_947476195.1 Lewinellaceae bacterium
GGCCATTAAGGTGTGAATATGGCGGTCTAATTTTTCCTTTCTCTGCGTTGTTCGTCGGTTAAAATGTCCCGCATTGCGCCCTTCTCACGCCTTGATAAAGAAAAAATTTGCCTCCCCAATTCATACCTTAATGGCCGGGCGCGGCACTATTGCCCTACTCTTTCAGTAGCTTCAGCACCTTCGTACCCGTTTCTCCGCGCAGTTGCACGAAGTAAAGACCAGCGTTCAGGTCCATCAAATCCAATACTACCCGATAAGTGCCGTTCGGACGAAGGTCTGGCGAAGTGTAATACTGCACCTGGTGTCCCAGGCAGTCCATAACAACGATCTCCATGCTTTGAGCAGTACGCAAAGTTACCTCTAACCAAGTTTTGTCTGGTGTAGGGTTGGGCGCAACTATTGCCTCAAAATCAACTAATTTCGGGCTGGAAGTAGCCACAAGCACCTTGTGCGGTGGCAAAGAAATATCATCTACCCAAGCCCGGTCAGTATTGGCACTGCCGACATTATCTTTAGAATATTTCCAGGAAAGTTTGTGAATGCCAGCACTAAGCGGATAACTCACTTCGGCCCAAGGGACGACGCCGCTCCATTTTTCTATTTCAACATCGTCAATCAGGAAACGAAGAAAATCATAGTCAAGCTCACTGCCTACCTTTCTGGCAAAACTGACCACACCATCTGTTGTGAACTCAAGCGTGAGTTCCATAACCGATTGCTGGTTGTGGGAAATGATACCTGACCTGGTGGAGTATATGCCAGTATATGCCGCACTGGGCGTAATAAACCAGGGCTTATTCCCGCTCATTTTCCAGGGGAAACTGCTGAAGTTTTGGGTTTCAAAAGTTTCGAGAATTGCATTAATCGTAAAGGTTCCGAATGATTTTTGGGCGGAATAATTACCCGCATTGACCTCATAATGAAAATTAAAGGGTACTGCCTGGGGGGCATCGTTGGATACTGTAACAAAAAACACGGCATCTGCAATGACCGAATCCAATGGGCCAAGCGACACTGCATTACTAATGGTCAACCATGGTGAATCTGTGGTTAGCTGACCCAATGCACTTGGGCTTTTGCTATTGCCCACATTGAGGTTCTTTATGGTAACAATAGCCTTTTCACCCGTTTCGAGGCGATTATCGCCATCCCCTCCCTGAATATCGAATAATTGGAATGTTCCTATTTCCAATGCTGGCGCCTGAAGTTTAACAGGCAATATTGACTCATAAATCTGACCGTTATTAAACTCAATATGCAGTTTGAATGATACGGTATGGCCATCTGCGATATCGTCGTTAACCGTAAATCCAAAAGCTGAGGGCTTCTCCACAGCAGTGCCTGCGATAATGTCTCCAAATACTTCGGTGCTGTCCATTATGGTCACATTGATATCGTCCGTTTCTAGCGTGGCACTGGTAGCATTGGCCATTTGGTCGCCTAAATTAGAAAGGGTCAGGTTCAGACCGATTGTTTCGGCATAATCTGCTTTTTGGTTGTTGTTTCCGCCGACAGCATCGTCTAATACAATGCTCTGGTTGACCACAAAAGCGCCAGCGCCTGGCTTCACCAATACAGTACCCTGATAAGGAGAATAGTTGAACTGGGTTGCGGTTACTACGAGATTACCCAAATTGTCTAAAGCCGGGAACTGCAATAAAGCAATCCCACCGGAAACCGTTGCAACAGCCAGCGTTTGGCCTTGCCAGTAAAGTCCGACCAAAGCACCCTCCACATCGCAAGTAACCATCAAGGAGGTAGTGCCAAGAATCAATTCACTGTCATGCGTGGCTATGAGAGACATTGGCAAACTCGTACGCGGCACAGTAGATGGATCCAGGAAGGGATTCCAAACATCGGCCATATCAATACCTCCCTGACCATATGCGGCAATCATACGTGCGTTCCCGTAGGTGGCCATGGCGCCAAGATCCGGGGCAAGGGTAATGCCATTGGCATCCAACAGGTATTGATTCATCCCATCCTGGCCTTCCATAGGAGGCGCCCAGCTTTGAAAATCGCTGGAAAAGATTCCTGCAATACCGCCCCAGGCTTCTCCGGTAACCAGATCGCCTGCACGCTGCATGGCCTCACCAAGACAATCCCCACCTCCGTTGTTGGTGAAATTACCCGCACAACAGGCCACCGCAATCACAATCGGATAGCGATGGTTGTTGCGCAGGTTTTTTACAGCATCTGTATTGAAATTGCCACTTGACAAGCCTTGTTCCCAGCCATGCCCGGTGTAATTGTACAGGCTCACCCCCCGGTTATTCATCAGATTCACCAATTGAGTATTGACAGGGTTGCCAGGTATATCAGCCGTTTCATCACCAAGCGTTGGCGAAATAGCAGATTGGTCTCCGTCATAGAACTCCCAGTATTTTTCAAATCCATCATCCAGGTGTTTGCTTTTCCACTCATTGCCTTGTTCGTAGTCAGCCTGATTGTCATCTCCGATGCCCTGACCCTGATCAGAGGTAGAAGCCATGCCTGTACCGCACCAGTTTAGGACAGAATCCTGAAGCGGCGTTTTTTCATAGTCGAGATTCCGGTTTATCATGATTTTCAATTGCTGCTCGTTGGCGGCATGAAATCGCCCGACAAATACTTCCGGATAATGGTCTTCCCCTTCCATATATCCTAGGCAATTGTCGCAGGAATAGATGCTACCGGGACGCACCATGGGAGTCAAGGCGTTTTCGTCTCCAACCAACAGCAGGTATGTAATGTGGTGCTCGGTATAATAGTCCTTGACATAGGTAAACAATGCAGCAGGGCCTGCTCCCACCTCTGAGATCGGCACAACAATGGTATGGATACCCATCTGACGTTTCCAGGATAGGTAGGGCTCGAGGGTTGGAATAAGTTCGTCACTGGCAATAACCAGCATTCGGGCTGGCTCTTCCCCATTGCGGCTTCCACTCAGCAATTGCTCGTCATAGTTTAGCAACAACTTTTGGTACAATTGCTGAAAAGGTCGACTGATGTTTCGCTCACGGTTGGAGATAGCCTCATTTTCCCCGGGCTCGTCCGTCTGATATACGCGCAGGTTGATCCTGGAATAAACCCGTAGCACTTTGGTAAGCGCATTGTACTGCAAGGGGTAGATCCAAACAGCTTGGCCGCGCAGATCCCGCATGACAAAAGGTTGTTGCAGCTCAACCAATTGACCAGGAAAAAAAGCATCCTGCTCATACTGCGTACCATAGTAATACGGCAAGGTTGCCGGGTCTACCTTACGCAGCAGATTGCCCTTTGAAGGGGCCACTGACACGTTTGGGTAATCCTGGAAATCGGAGCTCAGAATCTCCACAGCCATTTTTCCGGAATTAGGAATCTGAAGCAGGGTTGCAAATTTAGCCAGATCAGGGCTGCCAGACTGCAGAATAGGCGTCCCTTTTTCAAAGCCAATGATCAGGGATTTACCTTGTGGGGTGGTCACCAACTTTTCATCAATCGTAGTAACACTCAGGCTGAGCGTCGTTTCAGTTGCCGATTTGGACAATACGGTGACCCTTGTTTGGCCGAATACCGCCGTCAGAGGCAGCAAGCAGAAGAGTAACGTGGCGAGATTTTTCATTAAAAACAGGTGTGATTTTGTTGTAATATTTATCGCGGCGTGATTCATTTTTAAACCATTCGACGCCTTGAAGTTAGACC
>CANJPT010000213.1 GCA_947476195.1 Lewinellaceae bacterium
AAACCTTGAATAGAATTCTCCGTTTTAGGCTTTTACTTTTGCAAATCAATCCTCCAGACTATTTTGCAGGCGAGTGCCCTGTTTACCATATTCACTAAGTTATGAAAATTGAGCAAATCTACACCGGTTGTCTTGCACAAGGTGCTTATTACATTGAATCTGAGGGCGAAGCTTTGGTCATCGACCCGCTGCGTGAGGTAGAACCTTACCTGCAAAAAGCTGAAAAGGCCGGTGCAAAGATTAAATATGTCCTTGAAACGCACTTTCATGCCGATTTCGTGAGCGGCCATGTAGACCTCGCAAAAAAAACCGGTGCGACCATCGTGTACGGACCGAATGCCAACCCCGATTTTGAGGTTCATATTGCAGTGGATGGCGAGATCCTGAAAATAGGCAAAGTCAGTATCAAAGTGCTGCATACGCCCGGCCATACGATGGAAAGTACCTGCTACTTACTCCGTGATGAGGCGGGTAAAGACACCGCTTTGTTCAGTGGTGATACCTTGTTCATTGGCGATGTAGGCCGTCCTGACCTAGCGCAAAAAGCCGCACATTTAACCCAGGAGCAACTTGCCGAAACGCTATTTGATTCGCTTCGTTCGAAAATCATGCCCCTCTCCGACGAGATCGTGGTGTATCCCGCGCACGGTGCAGGATCCGCCTGTGGGAAAAACATGAGTAAAGAAACCAGCGACTCCCTTGGGCACCAGAAAATGGTGAACTATGCACTGCGCGCTGACATGTCGAAAGCAGAATTTGTAAAAGAGGTCACCGATGGATTGCAGCCACCGCCCGCCTATTTCCCACTTAATGTGGCGATGAACAAACAAGGATACGATCCCATCGACGAAGTAATGAAGCGAGGCGCCCGTCCGCTCAGTCCCCGGGCTTTCGAGGCTGCGGCCAACGAAACCGACGCACTGCTGCTGGACACCCGTGCATCTCAGTCTTTTGCAAAGGGATTTATTCCGAATAGTATCAACATTGGCATTGACGGCAGCTTTGCTCCCTGGGTAGGCGCTATGATCCCGGATCTGAAACAGGAAATTCTGCTGATTACGGAACCCGGTCGCGAGGAAGAAACAGTTATGCGTCTGGCCCGGGTGGGCTATGACCATTGTCTCGGCCACCTTGAAGGTGGTTTTGAAGCCTGGAAAAGCGAAGGTCGTGAAGTAGACACCATTGAATCCATTGATGTAGAACGTTTTGCAGAAAGAATTGCCCTCGGCGAGGCCGAAAATATTCTGGATGTGCGCAAACCTGGTGAGTTCGAAGCGGAACACCTGACTTTGGCAGAAACAGCACCCCTGGATTTCCTGAGTGATAGCATGTTGATGATCGACAAGCATAAAACCTATCATGTTCACTGTGCAGGGGGCTATCGTTCTATGATCTTTATTTCAGCACTCAGGGCTCGTGGTTTCGATAATCTGATTGACGTGGCAGGTGGTTATGCGGCCATCAAGAAGGCAGGGCAGTTTGAAACTACGGCGTTTGTTTGTGCCGGGAAGTGATTTCTACAGGTAATTAGATCTGGCAGACGGTCAAATAAGATATGCTCATCGGATATTACCTGGAAAAAATAAACGAGCATGTTACGAAAAGCACATTTTGAACAGATACGGCAAGCCTGGCCATTTGTGGTTGTTTTGCTGGCTGGCACGATGATCTTCCTGGCAGATTTTTACGAATTTCAGAATCCGTTTTTCCGCGAATTGGTGCTTAGCCTCATAAGCCTGGCAAAATCTATTTGGTTTATACAGTTTGTCGTTCGGCGAGTCAGGGTCAGCACGCAGGAGCAATTTTTTTTCCACGAATTCGCGGCTTTTATCGGGATCAGTGTACTTCTGTTTGTGCTTTCATTTGCCATTGATTTTTATTGTCTTTACCAGATCAATCCAGATGCCTTTCTGGGCTTGCCTGCTACTCCTGACTTATTGGATGACTTTATAACCTTTTTTTATTTCAGTGTAACTAATTTTACCACCGCTGGTCTGGGTGATATTGTGCCAAACGCCAAAAGTGCCCGCATTTTTGTTGCCTCCGAGCTTATCCTCTCATTTTTCTTTACGATATTCGTCATCGCTAATCTTGCGTTGCTCCGGGAGTCGTTTTCCAGAAAGGGGCATAAATAATCAGGATATAAAAGTATCTCTCACCGCTTCACCATTTGATTTTGTTATGCATGTAGAAAAAGTGAAAGATGAGGCCGAAATACTGGATGAGATTTTTGATTCAATCTATCCGCTTCGCTACAAAATAATCTCTAAGTTCCACTTCACTCCAGTGAGCGTTGCCCAAGTGGCAGCAAATTATCTGGTACAGAAACCAGGGACCCGGGTGCTTGATATTGGCTCGGGCGCCGGAAAGTTTTGCATGGTCGGAGTATCCTGTACATCAGGACACTTTACAGGCGTTGAGCAGCGCAAAAACCTGCATCGCCTGGCGCTTAGATTGTCCAGGTTGTATGCGCCGGAACGGATTGAGTTCAGGCTTTCAAATATTACAGAAGTTAATTTTGAAGACTTTGATGCTATCTATTACTATAATTCCTTTTATGAAAACATATTTCAGGCAAGTGCGATTGATCAGGCGGTGACTTTGGATAAAACCCTTTATACCCTTTACACACAATTTATGCGGGAGCAACTTGGCAAAATGCCCAATGGTACTCGCTTGGTCACGTATTTCAGTTTTATGGATGAGGTACCCGGAAGTTATAAAATCCAGGGTACTGATTTTGACCTGAAGCTGAAGCTCTGGGAAAAGGTGGCTTGAGCTATCCTTGCTTACCTTTGTGAAATGAAACCAATCATTTCTAAGAAAAACCTTCATTACCACTGGCTTGCATTTCGCAAACATGATTTGAGGGCCAGCGGTACCGTGTTTTTTGTTGCCTTGCCCCTTTGTCTGGGAATTTCGCTTGCCTCAGGTGCGCCGGTATATTCGGGCCTGATTGCAGGAATACTGGGCGGGTTAATTGTAGCGCCGTTAAGTGGATCGCAATTGAGTGTGAGCGGCCCGGCTGCAGGATTGACGGCCGTTTGCGCCTCCATTATTGCGACTTCAGGCATGGATGTATTTTTTATGTCGGTAGCCGTGGCCGGTATAATGCAGGTTTTATTAGGGGCCTTTAGATTAGGTGGATTTACGCATTTTGTTCCTTCGACGGTTATTAAGGGAATGCTTGCTGCTATTGGTATTATCCTCATTTCCAAGCAGATACCAGCACTGATCGGGTATGATAAACCAGATTTTTGGTCGAATGAACTGTTCAATATTTTTACCTTTAGACATGTCTTTAGCAACGTCCAAAGTCTTTACGAAAGCATTACCTTAGGCGCGATCCTGGTCGCTGCGCTATCGCTCATCATGTTGTGGGTATGGAAACTGAAGGTGCAAAAGCATGTAAAATTCCTACCAACCTCTTTTGTAACGGTGTTGTTTGGCATTTTACTGGCCATGGCATTTAGTCGGTTTATTCCTGCCTTGGCGCTTCAACCAACGCATTACGTGCAGATTCCAGACAATATTTTCAGTGCCGTTCGTTTGCCTGATTTTGGTCCGGTGACGGCTCACACAGCGATTTGGACGAATGGATTGATTATTTGTTTTGTTGCCACATTAGAAACCTTATTGAG
>CANJPT010000214.1 GCA_947476195.1 Lewinellaceae bacterium
ACTATCGAGCTTAAGTTCCAGGCTGAATCGCCGATAATCCTTTAGATCGCGGGAAAGCATGGCGGATAACTCCTTTTTGCTTTGGGCCTGAATGCTTTGTACGATTAATAAAAATGCAGTAAAACAAAGAACTAAGTGTTTCATATTGAATGATTTGAATGCGGCTATAGACGTTGGACCAGCACCCTTAAAATGAGATACCCATGCTTTTAGGCAAACAAGTCCAACGTCTATCCGTCCAACGTACCGTAGTCGGCGATAACTTATTCTGCAGTCTCGTCGTCCACCGTAGCTTCCGGTGCATTGTTTTTTACAGATTCGATTCCATTGTCACGACTAGCTTCACTTTCGTACATCTGGCTGCTACCGACCACCTGACCGTTGGAGGATTTCAGGTTGAAATAAAACTTGCCGTTGGCAGCTTCTTTGCACTCGAAACGGGCATCATCGGCTGAGTTCTTACGTACCGATTCGATGCCGTTCAGACAAGATGCTTTGGCAGCGTAGCCTTCGCTGCTGAGGATAACCTGGTGGTTGCCGGCGAGCAGGTTGAATTGGAATTCGCCGTCTTTGCGGATTGAAATAACAAATTTGCCCATGATAAAAAGGTTTTGCTTTGCTTGATAGGATCACCAAGCCTAAAGCGTAGTGAATGATTTTAGTGAGATCTCTCGGCGGAATTTCATTGGATGAAAACCTGGAGAGGTGTGCTGTTCGTATTCCTTTACTGATTAGAAATCAGCTTCCATACTAAACATCTGATCCTCGCGCTTGGTCATCAACCCTGCTTTCGCATAGTCACCCACACGTTTCTCAAAGAAGTTGGTCTTACCTTGAATAGAAATCATATCCATCCAAGAGAATGGGTTGGCTGTACCATAAGCTTTTTCACAACCCAGCGACATAAGCAAACGATCGGCTACAAACTCAATATATTGGCCCATCATTTCAGCATTCATGCCAATGAGGCTCACCGGTAAAGCATCCGTCACAAATTCCTTCTCATACTCTACCGCTTCAGTGATAATAGCTTTCACCTCAGCCGGATCAAGTTTATTTTCCAGCATCGAATAAAGCAGACAGGCGAAATCGCAGTGCATACCTTCGTCGCGACTAATCAGTTCGTTTGAGAAGGTGAGACCTGGCATGAGGCCCCGCTTCTTGAGCCAATAAATGGAGCAGAAAGAGCCACTAAAAAAGATCCCTTCTACGGCGGCAAATGCAATAAGCCTGTGGGCAAATGAAGGGGCATTGTCGATCCAACGCAAAGCCCACTGACCTTTTTTCGACACACATTCAAGGTTTTGAAGTGCGTTGAATAAGAAGTCTTTTTCCTTCGGGTCCTTTATATAAGTATCGATCAGCAAAGAATACATCTCCGCATGTATGTTCTCAATGGCTACCTGAAAGCCATAGAAGCAACGCGCCTCAGGAATCTGCACCTCACGCATGAAGTTAAGGACAAGGTTCTCGTTTACGATCCCATCGCTGGCGGCAAAAAAAGCCAATACGTGTTTGATGAATTTACGTTCGTTGTCTGTCAGCTTATTCTCCCAGTCATTAATATCCTGCGTAAGGTCTACCTCCTCAGCGGTCCAGAAAGAGGCCACCGATTTTTTATACCATTCCCAGATGGTACCATATTTAATAGGGAAAAGCACGAACCGATCAGGGTTTTCTGCAAGCATCGGCTCGTATTTGTTGGCTGTTTGATCCATGGGTTGTTGCTATGACTGCGGGTTGATTTGACTAATGTTTTATACAAAAAATGATCCGACACCTTTCTTGCTCAAAAGCAGGACCCGAAAGTCATTTTTTGAGGCCAGACACTTTTCCGAACGGTTTAAATCCGTTTGGAAAATATCGACATAAAAAGGGATAATACGTAGGAAGGCGGAGGAGTAAATCTGCTTAAAACCGAAAACAAAAGTAGGAAGAATCTGCCGTTTGTTAAAGATTGTTTTCCACAAAATGTATACAACTTTCGTAAAATATTGATTATCATTGATTAAATATTGTGAGTCCACTTCCCAACGTTGTTGGTAACTTAGTGTGGATAATTTTTACAGAAATAAAGCAGTCTTTCTTTTTGAACAATTCATGCTTTCTAATCCATTCATTTTGAAGGGGGAACAAGACAGAAAAATTAATGATTTGCTGAAATAAACCAGTGAAAGACCCGTTTGGAAAATTGCCCTAAAAACCAAAGAAGCAAAATCTGGCAAAAGGCCTGAGCTCAGATACTATCCTGAAAAAGCTAAATAGATATCTTTGTTGAATCAAAACTGTCAGTAGATCTGAACTAAGTTTTCAAATACCTATACTATGCTAAAAATACGCTTATTACTCCCCCTACTGCTGCTTACAGCCACGCTTTCTGCCCAGGCTCCTTACACCGCCAAACAATATGGCTATCGCATCGAAAAAGACCTGGAATATGGCATAGACCTCAACTATGCAGGTATCCAGACCTCGCTTACACTTGACCTCTACAAACCACTGGGCGACAATAACCCAAGCCGGCCACTCATGGTGCTGGTACACGGTGGTTCCTGGCTTACCGGTTGTAAAGAAAATGAGGCTGTATTTGCCATAGAACTCGCGCAACGAGGCTATGTAGTCGCTTCGGTGAACTACCGAAAAGGTTGGCATAAGTCAGCTTTCGTCGCAAATCCAGGCCCAACTGCCCTCGACTACCCCAGCAATTGCCTGTATCCCGCAGACTCCATGGAGCTGATACGGGCCATTTACCGGGGTCAGCAGGATGTCAAAGGTGCCATCCGTTGGCTCAAAGCAAGGGCCATTCAGGATTCAACCTGCAACAATAAGGTAATGGTGGGTGGCGAAAGTGCCGGGGCTTTCCTTGCCCTGGCCGTCGGACTGCTTGACCGTCCGGAAGAAAAACCGACCTCCTGCTTAGCACTTCCCAATGCCCCTACACCAGGTGCAAATCTGACCAACTGTTACGACCAAAACTGCGTAACCCAGATCATAAGCCCAACAGGCGCGGCTTTACAACGCCCTGACTTAGGACCTATCGGCGGCACGTTGAACCTCAATGGCTACAATGATGCGGTGATTGGCGTAGCCAGTTTCTTTGGTGGAGTACCTTACGAAGCCCTTCAAAATAACTGGCTACAAGGGCCTGATACCCCCGCAATCTATCTCTACCATCAGACCTGCGACGGAGTCGTGCCTTTCGGTTACAATCAACCCATGGTCACCCTCTCGGCGAACTGCAACCTTGGATTTACACCCTGGCATACGAAATTTATGCATACGTTTGGCAATGGAGCCATTGCTTCCGCCTTGCAGTCTATCCCCAACCCACCTCCTTTTACCACGGATTTTTTGGCCTGCGATCCATTCAATCCGGCACTGGCTTTGTTGGAGTGTGTACGGTATGCCAACAATGGTTCCTATCATTACGCGCACAATCCGCCGGAACGCGCCCAAAAGCTGGCTGATTTTTTGAGTCCTGTTATTTTGAAGGCGAGTTGTTTCACGGTTTCCTCCAAGGAACCTGTAGCGGCCATCCAAGGCCTGGTTTCGCCCAACCCATTTGGGCAGCATTTATCGGTATATCTAACAGAGGCTACCGTAGGGGAGGCGCGTATTTCGCTCACAGA
>CANJPT010000215.1 GCA_947476195.1 Lewinellaceae bacterium
GCCATTAAGGTGTGAATATGGCGGTCTAATTTTTCCTTTCTCTGCGTTGTTCGTCGGTTAAAATGTCCCGCATTGCGCCCTTCTCACGCCTTGATAAAGAAAAAATTTGCCTCCCCAATTCATACCTTAATGGCCGGGCGCGGCACTAGTTGGCCGCGCTTAATCGGCTAGGTGGGACCATGCATTGATGGCAATAAATTATTCGAAAATCTTGTTCATTGTATGACAGTTTTTAAAAATTCGTCTTCTTTGACAACTTCGATTTTTCCTTTTTTCGTGTTTAATTCATCTGCCTTTCTTGCTTTGCTACTTTTGTTTCCAAACATTAGTAGTTGATATTCTTCGTCACCAACAATAAGATAATCTGTCACTCTTGTAACTGATTCTTGGTATATGCCACCGCAATCAACTATTAATTGAACAGCTTTTTCCCTAGAAAATGAAAGTAGTACTCCTGTAATTACAAACCTTTTGTCAAAGTAAGGGTGATTTTGGTCTAATTCCTCGCGAGATGGCTTTAAACCGGTTAGTTTAGTCCATTCAGTTTTTTCTCTTTGAGGCGTTACATATAATGCTCCCATTAGTTCTCTGAGAGGCTGTTTTGGAAATTTTGATATGTTATGAATGGCTAATTCAGCACACGCAATTGCATCTTCAAGCGCATCGTGGTGGTTTACCTTCTTTCCCAGCAAGTCTTTGCATATATCATCTAATTTGTATCCTAACCGTCTTGGGTAATTTACCCTTGTCATATATAGTGTGCATAAGTAGTCGAAATTAGGTATTTGAAGGCTATTTTGACTTAAAATTTGATTGATTACACTTTGTTCAAAAGAAACGTTATGTGCAACAAGGACATCATTGCCAATGAAAGAATTAATTTTTGACCACAACTCAATGAAAGTGGGTTTTGATGCTACCATTTCAGGCGTAATCCCATGTATAGAGATATTTATATAAGTGAAATCAAAAGGCTCAGGCTTAATCAGTTCGTGAAAAGTCTCAGTAATTACCCCATCTCTTACTTTTGCCATGCCAATAGAACAAGCACTAATTCTTTTCGCATTTGCAGTTTCAAAATCTATTGCTACAAAGTCCATGATATGTTTTATTTATTCTTAGCTCTGATAGTTACCGTGCATACTACTGGACATTTTTGAAAAGAGGCGGGAAAAGCCCGATTTTTGTGTTTTCTCACGACATAAGAATCCATGCTTCCCCCTTTTCGAGAGGGTTTGGCTATACTTACCACAAAATGCGGTCAGTTCTTAGAATTCTTGGCGTATGCTTTTAAGGCGCTAAACGCCAAAAATCATGCAATTTTCAAAAATGTCCAGTAGTATGGTTACCGTGACACTGCCGTCTGCGCGATAATCCAGTTTCGGGGGACCTTTAGGCTGCGATTGACGGTAGAGAAACTCCGCAGTTCTAAAAAACTTCAACAATTTTCTCCGTATTTTAATGTTGGTTTTTTGTGCGGGTCCATTCGCTTTCCCATCCAGTTCTTGGAGGGTCTAATACTTTATTATGAACAGTCTGATCGAGGCCCCCAATGTTTTCGCTCACCCTATTTCCCTGCTTGATACGTTTTATCCATACCACTGGACATTTTTGTTTTGCCCCCAGACCTATAAGGTTTACAAAAACCTTATAGGTCTCGATTTTAGAAAATGTCCAGTAGTGTGCGTTTTATCCCACCCCAACAGGATTTCGTTCTAAAGTCAAAGACATCTGAAAAAGTCTCGCTTATGCGCTAAACTTATTGTGGAGCAGACTATCTTATTCTACCCACAAATTTAATCATTCTAAACCGCTCTAAATACAAGAAAATAACCAACGGTCCATTGGCGTAGGCAACGGTCCATACAGCGAACCAACGGTTTTGCGTCTGTTGCTATTAGGCGGTATCTTTGGGTATTACGCTCCCAAAAACCATCGGCTGTACTCCGGTATTTAATTCTGCTCGCCTGGATGTATTGCGTGTATCCCTCAAATTCGTGGCGCTGCAAGGTTAAATCATTTCTACCGCATGCTTAGTGCCGCGCCCGGCCATTAAGGTGTGAATATGGCGGTCTAATTTTTCCTTTCTCTGCGTTGTTCGTCGGTTAAAATGTCCCGCATTGCGCTCTTCTCACGCCTTGATAAAGAAAAAATTTGCCTCCCCAATTCATACCTTAATGGCCGGGCGCGGCACTAGTGCCGTGTCCAGTCAATGGCCTATGAATGTGGCGGTCCAATTTTCCCTTCCTCTGCGTTGTTCATCGGGTACAATATCCCGTATTGAGTCCTCTTCACGACTTGATGAAGGAAAAATTTGCCTCCCCAATTCATGGGCTATGTAACTGGACGCAGCAATAGGTGGACTTGCCCCTAGGTACCGGTATGCTGCCATAAATGTTGTGGTTGGCTCCAGGCGTATGGAGGAACATTGATTTTGGGCTACAGAGGCAAAGCATAAAACGTTTGGTGGAGGACTACTAATGGTGCAGCCGAGCACGCATTTTCGCGTTTTGATCCTTTATCTGCCGAGGAGAAAACGCTGAATTGCTGCGCATTTGATACTTGAAGTGGTTAGATTTGACCCTTCCTAAGACAAGGCGTTCTGGTACGAAAAATCAACCCTCTTCAACCCCTTTCATCCGCCATTCCCCGACCTTCATATAAATTTTTCTGCCTGCTAGCCCCCAACTGCGTACTCTTGTCCCCGGATAAAAACTGCTGAAAGCAGACAAACTGTAACAGTATTACCATGCAAAAACGGTCCTCAACCCTTGCCCTCTTTGTCGCGCTTCTGCTCGCTTCTTTCGCTCAGGCGCAGGAAACCTGGTCGCTCGAAACCTGCATCCAGTATGCGAAAGACAATAATATCACGGTGAAGCAGGCACAAGCCAATGTGCGCACGGCCATGCTTTCTGAAAAGCAGGCCAAAGCCTCCCGGCTGCCCAATGTAAGCGCCAGTGCCAATGTAGGGGAGCAGTATGGTCGTACCATCGACCCGACTACCAACCAGTTCAGTACGGTGGCCACGAGCTTCAACAGTCTGGGGCTGAATGCCGGGGTCAACCTGTTCAGCGGCGGTCTTATCAATCACAGTATTAAGCAGGCCGGCTGGGATCTCCAGGCAGCTTCCGCAGATGCCGAACAACTGGTGAACGACCTCGGACTACAGATTGCCTCGGCTTACCTGAGTATTTTGCTCGGAGAGGAACAGCTGGAAAATGCTCAAAAGCGGATCCAGCAAACGCAGGAGCAACTCAATGTGACCATGAAACTCATTGATGCAGGTACGCTGCCCATGGCGGATAAGTACAATATCCTGGCTCAGCTCGCCCAAGGCGAACAGGCAGCAGTGCAGGCCCGGAACAATGTGGAACTGTCCTACCTGAATCTCAAACAGCTGCTTCAGCTCGAGCCGGATTTTGACCTGAAGATCGATCGCCCGAATGTGCCCATTCCTGCCGATGCAAATCCGGATGCCTTTTCGCTCACTCCGGTCTATCAGACCGCAGTAGGGACCCAGGCCAATATCCGTTCGGCAGATTTTCGGGTCAAAAGTGCACA
>CANJPT010000216.1 GCA_947476195.1 Lewinellaceae bacterium
CCGGAATATTATCTGTTGGGCCTGAATCTTGGTGCAAATTATTATTTCTAAGTCTTAGACAATAATTTTCCCAGCAACTCTGTGCATCTTTGCCAATTCTAAGCAAAAATAGCAAAGCAGCGTATGCTCCATGAATACAAACTCCCCTCACTCGGCGACGGTGTGAGCGGCAAAGTGACCGAAATATTGGTAAAGGTGGGTGATAAAGTCACTCTGGAACAGATAGTACTCGTTGTAGGCACCGATAAAGTGGATGCCGAGATGCCCATTGACGCCGAAGGTGTCGTGGAAGCCATTCTCGTCAAAAAAGGTGATGCAATCACAGAAGGCTCCCTCGTGATGAAGATCAAAACCGAAGCATCTGCAGTTGCCAGCGGCAACCAAACTCCCAAACAGCCGGTATCTGCAGCAGTTTCGACTTCAACAAGTGCGGTATCATCGGTACCTGTTGAAGTACAGGCTACTGCATTAGCAGCGCCACCAGCAGTTTCAGCGGCAGCTACGACAGGCCCACTCCGTACATCCCCACTTGCGCGTAAACGCGCCAAAGAGCTCGGTATCTACCTTTCAGACGTACATCCCATTGATGGCTCAAGTCGTATTTCATACAAGGATGTAGTAGATTTTGTTAAAAAGAAATTGGATGCGACAAGTGGCTCAGCCATGAGCGGCACTGGAGTAGCGCGTAAGGTGCTCCCCGACTTTTCAAAATTTGGTGAAACTGAGCGCAAAGTCCAGACCAACGTGGGGGTGAAAACCGCTGAGGCGATGGCCTATTCTACCCAAACGATTCCACACGCGTGGATTTCGGAGAAAGCCGATATTACCAGGCTCGAAGCGCTGCGCCAACAGTATAAAGAACAGGTGAAATCTGCCGGAGGTAGCCTCACTATGACTGCAATTCTGACTAAGGCCGTAGCTGTTTTGCTTCGTCGGATGCCACAATTCAACGCAAGCCTTGATGTAGAAACCAATGAGGTGATCTATAAAAAATACATCAATATTGGTATTGCAGTGGACACCCCTGCTGGCTTGTATGTGCCCAATATTAAGCAGGCTGACCAAAAAAATCTCACTGAACTCTCCAAAGACCTGGCCGATATAGGTGCCCGGACCAAAGGAGGGAAGATCACCATGAATGATATCACGGGTGGCACGTTTACCATTTCCAATATTGGTGGAATTGGTGGCACGAATATGCTTTCCATTGTCAATTGGCCTGAAGTTGCTATTCTTAGTATTGTAGCGGCTCAAATGGAGCCTGTTTGGAATGAAGGAAGCAAAGTGTTTGAGCCTAGAATGATGATGCCTATGACGATTGGTTGGGATCATCGCGTCATCAATGGTGGTGATGCTGCCCGCTTTTTGGTCGAATTAAAACGAATTTTGGAAGAACCTTTTGTCGCCTGGCTTTGAAAAGATGCCGTAATTGGTTTCATGTGACCAATTTAAAAAGTATCGAATCGGGCTTGATATTGCCTTGCTCCAGCTACTTGATTTACTCGGAACTGCGCTAAGCAGCGTTTATCCGTAATAGGTATCTTAATACTTTTGCGCTTTTTTGCAAAGGCGTGGAATATTCGTATTTTCATTTCCCAGTTTTAAATAAATTGTTATGAAGAAACTTTACTCTATTTTCCTCTCTTTTTTGTTATTTATTGCTTGGAATCACGGTTTATTTGCTCAGTGCAATACGGCACCATGTACTATACCTGTGCCTGAGCCAAACGCTCAGGATGCGTGTATTCTACCAAACCCAGCAGCATTGGATTGTTATTTTGGGGCTACCTGGGCGAGTACTCCGGTCTCTTTTCCACCATCCTGGTGTACTACCATCCAAAACAACCACGTTTTTGCATTTACAGCAGATGCTCCCACCGCTGTTTTTGAAATATGTTGCTATGGTTGTGCCGCCGGTGGTGCGATACAAGCTGCCGTATTATCTACAGCAGATTGCATTAATTTTGATTTTGTCTCCCCATGTTTGGGGAATATTGCTTCCGGAGGTTGTCAAACATTGACGGCCACCAGTCTGACTCCGGGAGAGAACTATTATCTGATGATTGATGGAAGTTCCGGGGCACAATGTGATTATTCTATCAACGGCGTGGATCCAACAATCGATGGTCCAACCAGTGGGCCCTGCCTTCCATCTTCAGTCCTCAGTAACTATACAACCAATACACCCTCAAACTGGACCATCAGCCCACCATCAGCAGGAATTATCCAGGGGAATGCCAATGGCGTGTCTGCCATAGCTATCCAATGGGTTGAAGCAGGTCAGGCTTCGGTATGTGCTACCTCGACGCAGTGTCCCAACGCTCCGGAACTTTGTATTGATGTTACGATCGGCGAGGATGTTGCCAGCACGGAGGACGTAAATATGTGCCAGGGTAAAAGTGTAGACTGTGCAGGACAAACGTTCACAACAGGGGGCAATCACATCGTAACCCTGGCTTCTTATGAAGGTTGTGATAGTGTAATAACTTGCGTTGTGCATGTGATCCCAACTGTGAATGTCAATCAAACACAACGAATGTGCCAGGGAGGCTCGGTTTTCTGTGCCGGGGAGGAATTTTTTTCAGCGGGTAATTTCCCGGTTACGCTTACAAACTATCAAGGTTGCGACAGTCTTGTACATTGCATTATCTCCATAATACCTACTTATATTGGTCCAATGAAATTCGTAAACATGTGCTCCCCAGCAACATATCAGGTTTGCGATCAGATCTACGACCAGACAGGCGTTTATGCTGCCTTTTGCACAGGCTTTTTGGGTTGCGATAGTATTGTAAATACTGATTTGGCCATCATGAATCCCATTGCAAAGATCGCTACACCAGCCATTATTGATTGTGGTGCGAATCAGACCGTTACGCTTAATGGCACAGGCTCTAACCTGAATACCGCTACAGGAGGTGTAACGCTCTATACCTGGTCAGGTCCAGGTATCCTTGGCCCCAATAACCTTCCGACTGCGGTGGTAAATCTGCCTGGTCAATATTGCCTTATCGTGAAGCACGGTCGTGGTGGTATATATTGCTCAGATACAGCCTGTGTGACGGTGCAGGCGAGTGCGCTGCCCCCTGGAGCTACTGCTACCGGAGGTAACCTCAATTGCATAGCGACCCAAACGACGCTCATGGGCAATTCGCTCACTGGCGGAGTTACCTATAGTTGGACTGGCCCGGGCATTACGCCTGCCAACCAGTTCCAACAAAACCCGACGGTGAATCAGTTGGGCTTATACGTACTTACAGTAAAAAACCTGGTAAACGGCTGCACCTCCACTGCAACGGTAACAGTTATTAGCGACACAACTCCACCTTCTGCCGGCGCCGTAGGTGACACCATTACCTGCTTTCAAACCAGCGTAACGATCGATGGTATCACCAACACACTGACCCCGAGTTGGAACTGGGCTGGCCCCGGTATCACAGCTGCAAACCAGATGCAGGAGAATCCCACCGTATTGCTGTCAGGCACTTA
>CANJPT010000217.1 GCA_947476195.1 Lewinellaceae bacterium
CACCTATCCCGCCTTCCGTTTTTTGTTGCGGAATTTCCCTGGCTTTCATGCTCGGCCCGATGATTTTCTTATATCGCAACATACACAATTCGACGTGGCTTCGTAGCCCATAATCATTTTCTTTTTGCCATGCTATGCGCCCGACTTCTTCGAGTAAACGGATGTGATGATCACGTTGAGTGTTACCATCTTGGCTAATAACTGCATCTGACGGTGGAGGAATAACAATGCTCGCGTCAGGCTGTTTATTCAGAATGGCCTTGGTGAGTTTCCTCAATTCCCGAAAAAAATTGTACCTAGGTTTTCCCCGGAAGTTCAATATTCAAGCTTTTCAAAATTTCACGCTGTGGCTTCGTCACCTGGGTGAGGATGTTCCCATATTTGCCTGAGTACTTAATCTTCGTTAACGTATTCATTTCTTGAATAAGCTCACGAACCGTGTAACGCTCTATAAGATCAGATTTTCTCATTTCCTTGCGTAACGCGCTGATATAAATAAGTGCAATGAATTGCACAAAGAGCCTGCCGTCAACGGTTGCAGAGCTGTGCATTCGCAATCGCTTCATATCGAGCTGGTTCTTGAGATCATCAAAACACTTTTCTACCACATCTTTGTCTCGGTAAATTTGTAATGCCTCCAATGGATCTTTGATGCCATTGCTAAACAATGCCTGGAAGCCAGCGTAACGGCTGATATATTGGCTAACGGCTTCCCCGTTGTATGTTACTTTTCTCCCGCGTTTGGTGGAGGTTTTTACAACAAAATAGGTGTCATAAGCTTTCTGGTGCCCGCTAACTAGGTTTTCTGACTCTAGTTCTTGCTTGTACCCCATCAGCTCCTCGTTGAATTGATCAACGGCTTTTGCGCGCGCGCGTGCATTGTAATACAGATGCAAGTAGCAGCGACGGTTGCTCTGCTCCCAAGGGTGTAGCCGGGAATGAACGTAGAGAACCTCTCCATCGAGTTTTCGATAGCCATCGGGTCCATGGATGCTTTGATGAATATCATCGATAGCATGCTGCACCCATTTGTTATTCAGTGGAACTGATACAAGAAATTTACTCTTGGAATCAACCAGCTCATCGATATTTTTTTTACTGTAAAATCCTTTGTCCATTATATAATGAAGGCTTTTAACCTCGAGGGCTTTGAAATTCTTTAACAGAGTATGCAAAGTAGAAACATCCGTGATGTTTCCAGGCGTCCGCTCGTAATACACAGGGAGACGACCTTTTTGGCCAAAGAGCACCCCAAGATTCAACTGAGGTAGTTTTTCCTTATCACGATTGTGCCCATATTTTATGTATTCTTTAAGTTCTGAGTACGAAGAGATCGAAGTAATATCATAGCAAAGGTAATCTTCTTCCAAAACCGCCTTCATCCATTTGGCCAGGAAAGTCTGCTTCTCGTCAATCCCAATGGACTGAAGAATCTCGCTGATACGCTGGCTAGTTAAAGATCCGGCAAAAGATGGTGCGTGACTTTTGCACCACGTTTCGCAATGACTTAAAGGCTCACCAGTCGAAGTAAGATAGTAGGCCATCATCAAAATCTGCTGGTATTGTTGGGGAAAGCAAGATTTCAGCAATTTTCTCAAGCCAAGTTGATCGGTAATGGCATCTAGAATGATAAGTGGCCCTACAACCTCGGCCGATGCTGTGACAATTGGATCTCTAACAGCAGCTTGCTCTAGATTAAGACGGCCTGATGGAATAAACAGACCATTGGGATCAAGCTTACCAACACAAATTTTTTTATTTCGTGCCTGCTTTTTTTCCTTGTCCCAATATGACACTGACTCATAAACGTAAGTAACGTTGGTTTTTTTGTTGAGTTGATTTATTCGGCACGACACAGTAAAACTCCTTTTTAATAGGTCTAATTGTACCTATGAAAAAGCGATAAATCAACAACAAAAAACATGATATTTTATTTTAATTCATTGAGTTACGCGAAACCTAGGTACAATGTTGGCGGGAAATGAGGTGAGTTTAGCGCTATCGTAAGCGCCATCACACATAACAACGCCCATTTGATCAAGCAAAACAAAAGTTCAATTTTATATCCACCATATCATAGAGAGCCTGCGGAATCAGAGGACTGCGTCCCTGACGTTTTTCTGTACTTTTATTAAGACGAACAAAGCCATAGTTCTCCATCGTTCGCAAAGTACGTAACAGGTTATTTGCCTTGCGGCCAGTCAATGGCTCAAGTTCCGATACAGACTGAGGTTTTTGCTCAATAATCAGTTTCAACAGATGACGATTTTCCTCAGAAAGGACATGAGCTAGGGATTTTATGGAACTAAACCATATTTTAGGCTCATCTTTTTTAGGTTTATAATCACCTTTTGCTATGGCAATGGTATGTTTTTTGAAATCATCCAGAGACATTACACCAACGATAGCTATTTTATGTTGAGCACTCATTTTTTATCACCCCTCAGCAGAGTTAATCGCTTTTCTACTTCCACCCAGAAATCTTCCATTAATCTACCAGCAGTCACATAATCATAAGGTCGTCCTTCGTCATTCTCATTAAAATGCCAATGATCGAACGTTCTCTTTGGCGCAACCATCCGTTTGGCCCCATATTCAATTTCATGTGCATTATCAAAACCAATAATGCGATGGCCGTGCTGATCATGCAGGCTTAATGAATAACGTATCCCATTCGGCCTGACTGACAAAGACGTTACGGATACCTCAAACTTAACCCACAGGCCAAGCTTTTCATCAATAACCATCTTGATGCCATCCAGATCAAGAAGATTTTCAAGTGTTTTATCATCTTTCATTTATTAAATATATCAGCTAGGGATATGTTTTGCAAGTTACTCGAGTACTGTGTCAATAAACCACCGTTTTTCAAGACACGATAATCAAGAAAGATAACCCCTTGCTGCGTAAGGCCTGGCTTGTATTAAATACTTGTCTTAATTTCAAAATGGTATAAACTCATCAAAAATCAACGTTAATAAGAAATTATGCAAACCACATCACAAAAATTTATTGGTTATGCGCGGGCAAGCACACATGACCAAAATTTAGATCTCCAAATCGATGCCCTACTTCAAACTGGCTGCGAACGATCGAATATTTTTGTTGATAAAATCTCCGGAGCAAAATCAGAAAGACCAGGGTTAACCCGTTGCATGGAATCATTACAACAAGACGACGTGCTCATTGTCTGGCGACTGGATCGGTTGGGTCGTTCACTGACTCATCTTGTTTCACTGATTGAAACACTGAGAAGTAAATCCATTGGATTTAGATCATTGTGTGATGCTGCTATCGACACTACAACAGCATCCGGTGAATTGATCTTTAATGTTTTCTCCTCAATGGCGCAGTTTGAACGACGATTAATTCAGGAAAGAACACAAGCTGGTCTTGCCTCTGCCCGTGCACGAGGCAG
>CANJPT010000218.1 GCA_947476195.1 Lewinellaceae bacterium
TTACACGGCAACGAACCGGCCGGAGTAAAGGCGCTGGAAATGGTCTTTGAAGCCCTGGAACTTGAACGCCGCGACAACCCTGAATTTCAATTCCAAGGGAAGCTGGTAGGCTTGCTTGGCAACGCCCAGGGATTTCTTTTAGGCCAACGTTTCGTGGAACAGGACCTAAATCGGATGTGGACGCCTGAATTAGTAGCCGAAATAAACGCTTCCGAAGATGAAAGCTTAAGCGCCGAAAGCCAAGAGGTTCGGCATCTTTATGATTGTATTGCTGCGGAGTTTAAATCTTTTAACGCAGAAAAAAGCGTTTTCCTCGACCTCCACACGACTTCTGCTGACGACGGCATTTTCAGTATTCCCACCGATGAAGGTGAAAGCCTGCTATTGGCCAAACACCTTGGAGCACCCGCTATTGTGGGCTTGCAAGAAAGTATCAGTGGCACACTACTTGGCTTTGCCATCACGGGGGCTTTCAGCCCTAACACTGCCAGCCACCAATCTCCAATCTCCAACAAACCGATCTGCGTAGCTTTCGAGGCCGGGCAGCACGACTCCCCCTTCTCTATTTCCCGATCGGCCATTGCCCTGGTGCGTTGTTTGCGGACCATGAACTGTATTGCGCCCGATGGTTTATTGAATTTCGCAGAAAGCATTACCCTACCCTTTTTGAATTACGTCCCTCCGGTAGTTCGTTTCCGGTATGCACATCACATAGAAGCCAGTGATGGTTTCAAAATGCGTGCGGGTTATGCTAATTTTCAGCCCATCCAACAAGGAGAACATCTCGCCGATGACGTGCATGGTCCCGTACTTTCTCCTGACAAAGGATTGATCCTCATGCCTTTGTATCAGGCTAAGGGCTCGGATGGTTTTTTCATTGTGCAGTAATATTCCAAATCATAGCCAGTCGATCATCGCCACAGGAGATAAGGCTATCCGGCAACCAGAGTAGCCGGTTGACCGAGCGGGTGTGGCCGCCGAGGCGAAGCGTATCTACCACTTTTAGCAGTTCGAACGTTTCGGAATCCCAGATTTTCAGGGTTCGATCGCGACTGGCCGTGGCGAAAAGGCTGCCATCAGGTGAAAAGACCAGGTGATTTATGGTGTACAAATGAGCAGGCTGTTCGGAACGCAGGGCGCAATCCTGATCCAGATCCCATACCCGTAGCATGGCATCTCGCCCTCCGCTCATCAGGTTACGGCCATCGGGCGAATACGCCAGGGTAAAAACAGAGTTGGTATGCGCATGTGTCAAAATCCGTTTTACTGCAAGTGTTTCAGCATCCAAAAGATAAATAGATTGGTCGCTGGCACCTACGGCAATTTCGTTTCTCTTTTCAGAAAAAGAAAGGGCACGCAACGCCTGATGCGAGAGTTGGAGGCTTTCGATACTGCGGGCATTCGCAACATCCCAGCGGGTAAGGAAACCATCCCCGCCAGCGCTGAAAAGCCATGGCCCTTTATCTGGCCTACTGTGGGCAAAAAAGTCCATAGACTCCATCGCATACACACCCTTTTTATGGTGAAGCACATTGCGAGTGTGGTCTGGCGATTCTCGGTCGATCCAGTGCAGGCCACCGTTCATATTCCCCGCAACAATGCGGTTGGGGTCTGGAAGGGCACAGAGCGAGAAACACTGCGTTTCTACAGAAGCCACCAGTTTTCCCAGGTCCGGGTCGTCCAGATCCCACTCTACCACCCAGCCATCTCCGCCCGCCGACAGAAAATGCCGATTGGTTCGCCCGGGGGCAAGCGCGTAAAGGGCGGCGTTATGACCGGAGCAGGTGTGGACTTTTTCGACTTTTAGGGACATTTAAAGAGGGTTTATAAAGCTACGGTATGTACACAAGTTACAAAGTAGATTAGACTTTTTATGACAGGATAAACAGGATATGTCGGCTTCGCCGACTTGCTTCGACCGTCGATTTGTAATTCTGTCTAGGATTATCTGCTGCAAACATCCACGCTACGGAGTCGGCGTAGCCGACATATCCTGTTTATCCTGTCAAAAAACATTTCGCTTAGTGAAGAAGAAAAGATCTGTACATACCATAGATTTATAAGGTTTATAGGGTTGATCAACCTTATAAACCCGATAAACCTCATAAACCCAAAAGTAACTATCCCGCTACCGGAAAGACCTATGCCATCGCATAAGCGAAGATGCCAAAAGCAACACTCCCAAGGAGCATTCCAAGGGCAGAAGCGCGATCATCGCTGGTTTTGAACATAAAAAAGCCAGCAACAGTGCCCCCGACCGCAAGAAAATACCAAGGGATTAAATATTGAAGCCCACAGGCTACCGCAAAAATAAGGAGGGTGCGTAAGAGAATTGGTACGAGTAATTTCATGTGAGATTGCGTAAAACTTATTTGCTAAGCCAAAGGTGCTGAAAACTTCTGCTGAATGCGTATATTTGCAGCTCATTTTAAAAAAAACAACGCACCACCACTCATGGGCAAAGGAGATTTCAAAACAAAGCGCGGTAAAATTCGCCGGGGTACAAATGGCAAAAGCCGCCCAAATCCACGTAAAAACCGGACGGCACACAAAAAGACAGCGGCTTAATGCACCCAAAGCCTTGCTTGTAGCAAACCCTGCCGAGCAAGGCTTTTCATTTTCTCCCCCACACACAGGGCCTCTTTCTCCTGTGTATGAATAGAACTTGTATGAAACAAACACTCTTATTTCTTTGTTCGTTTTGGGTATTGGGTGCGCTTCATTCCCAGTCCATCACTGGAACCTGGAAAACTGTTGACGACGATACCAACGAGGCCAAAAGCCACCTGGAACTTTTCATCGGGAATGGAAAGATGTACGGGAAGGTGGTCAAATTACTCAAATCCCCGCCCGACAAGCTGTGCGATAATTGTCCGGGAGAGCGTAAAAATAAACCAGTACTCGGCATGATCGTATTGGTTGAAATGATACAAAAAGACGGTTTCTGGCAATCCGGCAGTATTCTGGACCCTGAAAAAGGCAAATGGTACACCTGTAAGATGTGGTTCAAAGACGGCGACCCGAATACCCTCGTTGTCAGGGGCTATATCGGGCCATTTTATCGCACACAATATTGGTATCGGGTGTGAGTTGGGCACTGTTGATTGGGGATCTGCCTTCACGGTGGTTAGGCCGGGTAAAAAATCAGAAAAAAAATCCGGCTCGCCTTGCACATAAAAAAAAGTAGGAGTACTTTTGCACCCGCTTTTGAAAATAACGTCTACACCTTTAATAAGTATAGACCTTTTAAAAGCCGTGGTAATTGGGTCATGGTGTAATCGGTAACACAGCAGATTTTGGTTCTGTTATTCAGGGTTCGAGTCCTTGTGACCCAACAA
>CANJPT010000219.1 GCA_947476195.1 Lewinellaceae bacterium
GTCAATCAAAAATTTTTGAGGATTTTTGACCGCCGAGGGTATTGAAATGTGGAAAAAGGCATCCCGAAAAACCCAAATGATTTTGATCCGAATCATTCTTTGACTACTCGGTGAAGACCTTGACCAGACACACTTTTTGAAACATTACCCGCACTGGCGGATGGAGAATGGCTGAATCGCGCTGAAAATATCCTCATCACTGGTGCCACTGGTTGTGGAAAATCATTCCTCGCCTGTGCTCTGGGACATCAGACTTGTGCTACAGGCCACCGAACACTCTACTTTAATCTTAACCGCCTCAGCGAACAAATTGCAATAGCCAAAACAGATGGAACACTCATCAAATGGCTCAACCTCCTCAAAAAAGCCCAACTCATCATCCTCGACGATTTTGGACTACAACCTATTACACAGCAGGTCAAACTAATCCTGCTCCAAATACTGGAAGACCGATATGAAGAAAGTTCAACCATCATTTGCTCGCAATTACCATTAGCCAAGTGGTATGAATACCTCGAAGAACCAACATTGGCCGATGCAATCCTCGACAGGATCATTCCAAGAGCACACCGAATCGATTTGAAAGGAAAAAGTAGACGAAAAAATCTAAACCAACTACCTTAACGCTCAACTAATACCGTACTTATCCACATGGGGGGGGCAAACCTCCGGAATGAGGGGGTCAGATAGACCGGAATAAACACTCCGGAATGTTACTAACATTTAGGGGGGTCAAAGGTCCGGAATAGGGGGGGGCAGATGAAATCGGAACAGGGGGGTCAGATAGACCGGAATATACAGGCTTACACAGCAGTTGCCAATGCTCCCCGAGCCGCCAAACGTTCAGAATTCTGGTAAATCCTTTTGCATTACGCAAATCCGGATTCATGCTTTTCGCGCGAAGACGGATGAATCCGGATTTTCAGGACGAGACAGCAGCTGTCACGACAAATACTTCCCCACAATCGGCATCCTTCTCCCCATGCCAAAAGCCTTGGTGCTCACCCGAATCACCGGTGCGGCCTGTTCCCGCTTGAATTCATTGATATTAACCATGCGGAGTACCCGCTTTACGAGGGCTTCTTCAAATCCCATGGCAATCAATTCATCCGGGCCTTTACGGCATTCGATGTATTGGAAAAGCAGGGGATCCAGTACTTCGTAGGGCGGAAGGCTGTCGGTGTCTTTCTGGCCCGGGCGGAGTTCTGCTGAGGGAGGTTTTGTGATGGTATTTTGTGGCACCACTTCCCCATCTTTGTTGAGGTACTTTACGAGTTCATAGATCTCGGTCTTATACACATCTCCCAGTACCGCAATTCCCCCGCACATATCGCCGTAAAGCGTGCCGTAACCAACAGACATCTCACTTTTGTTGGTGGTGTTCAATAGGATGTTGCCGAATTTATTGCTCATGGCCATGAGCAAGGTGCCTCGTATGCGGGCCTGGATGTTCTCCTCCGTAACATTGAAGGCTTGTCCGGCAAATTGCGCCTTCAAGGCTGTCTCAAAGGCATCGTACATCGGTTTGATTGCTACAATATCGTATTGAATCCCAAGGGTTTCTGCCAACAGTTTTGCATCGTCTACGGAATGGCCACTGCTGAATTGACTGGGCATCAACAGCACGCGTACATTTTCTGCCCCCAGCGCCTTGGTGGCTAAAACGGCGGTTATAGCCGAATCAATCCCACCAGAAAGACCGAGAATGGCTTTTTTAAATCCAAGTTTTTGGAAGTAATCGTGAATGCCCACCACGAGTGCATCGTGAATGAGTTTGATCTTGTCTTTGGGCTGTTCATGGTTTTGATTGCCTCCCACTACTGCATCAAGCTCATAGGTTTTCAGGCATTCTTCGAAATAAGGCATTTCATCAAAAACAAGTCCATCCGGAGAAACCACCAGACTTCCGCCATCAAAAATCACATCCGTTTGTCCGCCAACCTGATTGGCGTAAAACATCGGAATTTTGTACCGTTCCACGTTGGCCCGAACCGTTCGGATACGAGCTTCGGCATGTGCATAATCAAAAGGCGAGGCAGAAATATTGACAATAAAATCCGGCTTTTGGGGCATCATCTCGTCCAGCGGACAAATGGTGTAAAGCGGATTTATGTCCCCTACATTCCAGATGTCTTCGCAAATGACCAGTGCGATCCGCTTGCCTTTGAATTCGATCGTTTTGAATTCCTTGGCCGGCTCGAAATAACGATATTCGTCAAAAATATCGTAGGTAGGCAGCAACGCTTTGTGTTGAATGCCAAGAATTTCGCCGTTGTACAGGAAATATGCTGAGTTGTACAGGTCTTTGCCTGCCAGTACGGGATTTCGGGTAGGTGAACCGACTATGATCCCGATGTCCTGACTGACCTTGCGGAGTTCTTCAACGGAATGTTGACAGCGGCGAATGAAGTCGTCGAACTCAAAAAAGTCGCGGGCGGGATAACCGCAGACCGCGAGTTCCGGAAAACAGATGAGATCGGAATGTTGACTTTTAGCCGTTTCTACAGCGGCGAGCATTTTGGCGAGGTTACCCTCGAAGTTGCCGATGTGGAGATTTAATTGGGAAATGGTGATCCGCATTAATTGGGTCTTAATTTGTCAAAGTCGAATGGAAGCGCACTGTGATGTACTGTAATAATCTGAATACGTTGTTCAGTGCCAATGTGGCAAAAACCCTGTAAGGACCAGCATAGATTTCCCTGACGGTAGGATAGTCAAGTTCTGGAGACATCTTCCCTAAATGCGGAAATTGAGCCAGCAATTCTATGGTGGCATATATTTTCTGGATATAGGTCTTAGCCGTTTTTTCAGAAAATCGAGCCCAGTAAAGGGCTATTTCATCAATATCATTCAGCGCTTGTTTAGAAAAATTTATTTCAGCCATTTTTCGTGCCTGAGTTTAGCTTCTTCTAAACTGACGAATTTCCCTTCACGCAAGTCTTTCAATCCCTCCTCAATTTTGAAAAATAAGAGTAATCTTTCCATCAATTGATCAAAAGAAAGACTATCAGGAAGTTCCTGAATGGATTTGATAACTACTGCTTTGTCTATGACCATGGGCGTTTTTTTTACAAATGTACAAAAAATAAGTTCAAAAAGCAGCTCAACCTTCAACCCTCCACAAAATACATATCGATCTCCCCCTTATTCTTGGCCGAGATCTTGCCCCGATAATGACAGGGAAAATAGTCTTTGATCGAAGTATAAGCATCTCCGGAAATGTTGATCCGTCCACCTTCACCGGCTTGTTCAATCCTGGCAGCA
>CANJPT010000220.1 GCA_947476195.1 Lewinellaceae bacterium
AGCATTCTCGGATTCTAGTGCTTCAACCTTGGCAAGCAAGGCCATGACCAAATCCTTTAATACCTTTATGTCGTCTGATAACGTCATGAACCAGATTTATTCACTAAAACAGTTTTTTACAGACTTGGGTTGTGTGCCTAAGTCTTTACCTTTGGTGATACAAATTAAATTTTTAGAATTATGCGTCATGTGCTTTGCCTGTTTTGGAGTGTTATTGTTTTCTGCTCCTGCAATCAACAGAAAACCAACAAACAAGAAGCGGCTAATTCAAATTCCAACTCGCAAAATGCTGCGATTTGCGCGCCGGAAGTGATTGATAAATCGTGGTATTCATCCGGAAATACAGCCCCCTTGTTCAGCCAACTTGAAGGCATTCATTTCCCTGTCTCAACAAAAAACGCTAAAGTTCAGCAATACTTTGACCAGGGCCTTATGTTGTCTTTTGGTTTTAACCATGCCGAAGCCGCGCGTTCGTTTTATGAAGCGGCGCGGCAAGATTCGACATGCGCCATGTGCTGGTGGGGCTTTGCTTATGTCCTGGGGCCCAATTACAATGGGGGCATGGAGAAGGATAATTTCCAAAGAGCTTATGACGCCGTTCAAAAAGCCAAATCATTGTATGCAAACTGCACGCAGAAAGAAAAAGATTTGATTGAAGCCTTGACGATTCGTTATTCAAACGATACATCCATTTCCCGCGCCTTGCTTGATTCATCTTATGCGGCGGGTATGCGACAGGTTTTTAAAAAATATCCTGCCGATGCCAATATTGCTTCACTCTTTGCCGAGTCGCTAATGGATCTACATCCCTGGAATTTGTGGAAAAAGGATGGAAGCATTCAGCCCTGGACGAATGAGATAATGGCTACCCTTGAAAAAGGTCTGCAGACAGAACCACAGCATGCGGGTGCAAACCATTTTTACATTCATGCAACCGAGATGTCGTCGCATGCGGAAGCAGGGGAAAAAAGCGCCGATTTGCTTCGGGATTTGGTTCCGGGTTCGGGCCACCTTGTTCACATGCCTTCCCATACCTATATCAGAACCGGGCGTTATCATGACGGGGTGGTTGCGAATGAAAAAGCGGTATTGGTGGATAGTTTATACACGGAAGCCTGCCATGCACAAGGGGTGTACCCACTTGCCTATTATCCACACAACTACCATTTTCTGTCCGCATGTGCGGTATTGAGCGGCGAAAGCAAACCTGCTATGGAAGGGGCATTGGAAACCGCCAGGCATGCTCATATTAAATTATTGCGCGACCCTGCATGGGCAACATTGCAGCATTATTATTCCATTCCCTGGTATGTGCAGGTAAAGCTGGGGTTGTGGAATGATATCATGAAATCGCCCGCTCCTGAAAAAGATTTAAAATACCCATTGGTAATCTGGCATTATGCAAAAGGGATGGCGCAGCTTTCACAAAACAACCTACCGGAAGCAAAAAGGCATCTTGCCGAAATGAAAACCATCATGATCGATACCACGATCAAAGATTTGACCATTTGGGGAATAAACAGTGTGTTTGATTTGTGCATCATTGCTTCTAAGACATTGGAGGCAGAAATATGTGCAAAAGAAAAAAAATTTCCTGCTGCAATTGCGCTGTTAGGGGAGGCCGTTGCGAAGGAGGACGCCCTGAATTACAATGAGCCGCCCGACTGGTTTTTTTCTGTACGCCATCATTTAGGCGCAGTCTTATTGGAAGCCAATAAATTTAAGGATGCTGTAAAAGTGTATCAGGAAGATTTGAAAATATACCGTGAAAACGGATGGGCATTGAGAGGTATGATGAATGCCTATGAAAAACTTGGCGACAAAACGAACCTGGATAAAACAAAACTTCGCTTTGAACAGGCCTGGAAATATGCCGACATCAAAATATTTTCATCAAGAATATTATAGTAAAACTTGCAAATGGAGGCAAAATACACTGTGATTAGAGTGATTGAAATGATTTGATTGATTACAAAAATTTGATTTCCAAACGATTGTAAAACCGCGCAGTTCAAAACCACTCTGTGTTGACTATAGAAGGCATTCTTTCATCATTGCACATATATTTTTCTGTCAGTAATTAACAAAGCTAACCATCGCTTCCCGAACGTGCGACCTTTATAGGGAGCACATTCGGGAAGCGTAATATTCCCTTGAACAGATCTTGGCCCTGCCGGATCCGGCGACTTTAGTCGCCGGTACAGGAAAGCATTACCTTATTGGCCCACCACCAACTGCCCAAACCGCATATACCCTTCATTATCCATCCGATACGCATACACCCCCGCAGACAATCCCGTCAGCGAAAGCGTGCCATTCCCTTCAAATTTTACTTTTCGCACCTGATTTCCTTTGGCATCGAAAAGCCGGAATGTGCTGCTTCCTACAAATGATGCACTAAGCTGAATGGTTCCATTCACCGCCACCGGATTGGGGAATACGGACATTTCGTCCTTCCCCGTACAAGCGACTTTAGTCGAAGGTACATTCTGCCGGTCGTCCGGATGTTGCCCGTTTACGGTTCCTGCGACTAAAGTCGCCGGTACAATTCTCGATTCCACCAGGCCTGGCAGCTCCAGCCAGAATTGACCAGCAGACTTCAACTGATTGGTGCTGGTAAAGCCTAAGGAAGCGTTCTGGCCTTCCTTCAGCTCGTCGGCGGAATCAATATTCTGCCAGTTCGGGCCAAAAGCCACCGGCCCGCGCCGCCAGATCTTACAAGATGAAGCGGGCAGATCTGCGGGCATCGCCCCGATCTTGGAGAACCAGATATCTGCGGGCGCCGTGAAATTGGCATTGGCGCCATAGTTCTGCAGGATCCAGTAATCTGTTGAACTGGAATAGACTACACCCGGAATCGTATCGGGCGGGACGCTCAGCCGCGACACCACCACTTCACCATTCGGGTAAGTACCCGAGGTAGGGAATACCAGGCTCAGTCCGGTGCCCTCGAAGGTGTATCGCTTTTTCCCGGCAGCGATATTGAGGCGTTTGCTTACCCCTTTGCCTACCGGAGCAGTGGATCTTTCGCGTTTGATCGTTGGTCCTACCAGCGATCCATGCCGTACACCCACGCGGTCGAGTGCGAGCCCACTGGCTTCATTGAATTGGTAGTAACTCACGAGATTGGGGAACTCTTCCGGAGCTTTGGTCAGGTGCATCAGTTCCCGGATCTCTTCCTGGGTCAGGGATTTATTGAAAATGCACACTTC
>CANJPT010000221.1 GCA_947476195.1 Lewinellaceae bacterium
GCAAACAGGGCGGGGCTTCTTTCATATTGAAACTCAGATTCAGATCCTCATCCCCATCTACCACAAAAAAACGATCACTGGAAGTGTAGCCCTTTGCATTTACGACCACCAGATAGTTGCGGAAGCGTGTAAAGTCAGTTTGTACACGGCCTTCAGCATTGGAGTACTGGTCGGGGTTACCCATGTCCTTGGCATCTTTACGCACCAATTGAAAAGTAAAGACGTCGGGCTTGTCGGGTAGCGCAATGTAATCAAAATCGTAGAAATCGTTGTTCCCTGAAATGAAACCATCATCAGTAGGTTGAAAAATACGAATTTCCGCTCCTTGAAGGGGCAAGCCTGTTTTTTCGTCGATTACAGAAATCTGTGCCTGATTAACTTCAGGTTTGCCAGTGCCTCCCAGACCGCTGGGGGCAAAAAATTGAAAAATATCGGATTTGCCGTAGGTCTCTCCCTTGCGCTCACTGGCAAAAAAGCCACTATGGCCATCAGGGTCTGTGATAAAACTATAATCGTTTTCAGGAGAATTGAAGGGTTCGCCAAGGTTGACCACTTCTGTATCATCTGTCACCGTCAACGGATTATTTACGAAGTAAATATCCATATTGCCCAAGCTATTTGCGCGTCCATTGGAAGCAAAAAACAATGAACCAAAGAAACTCATAAAGGGAAACAACTCCTGCTTTTCGGTATTGATGCGAGGACCCAGGTTGATTGGTTTGCCCCAATTGTTTTTATCCAATCGTTCCACTACATAAAGGTCAAATCCGCCGCTCCCCCCGGGCATATCGGAGGCGAAATACAGCCATTTTTCGTCAGGACTGAGGCTGGGGTGCATGCAAGAATAATCGTTACTGTTAAAAGGCAGGCCAATTGGCAGCGTCCAATCCGGGAAGCCATAACCCATCTGATAGATCTTCATGGAAGATTTTCCATCTTTCCCACCACGCAATACGCCATTATCGTTGTTGTTTCGAGTCACAAAAGCGGTCTTGTAATCGCGGGTAAAGGTGGCAGGGCCTTCGTGAAAATCAGACTTTTTGCTAGCGTTAAATTCAAACCTTGCAGGGGCAACCAATGCGCCCAATTGATCAAATGTAGCAAGATAATGCGCTTCATAAGGCTCACCTGTACCTGCATTTTTGGGCCCTTTTTTACCCCGTGCAGACACGAACATAATACCATTATCGTAATATATCGGTGCGTAATCAGTGCCAGGCAGGTTGAGCGCTTTTGTGTTTTCCAGGCGAACCGGGTAACGACGGTCGTCTTTTTCCCGGAAACGGTCTTTGGATTTACTTTTGGAAGAACCAGAGCCTTGTGCTGAAACAGCCAGGACGAGCAATAGGAGGGGGAGCGTAAGGATTAATTTGCGGAACATGCTGGATAAAATAATGTGGTTGATGGTTATTAGACAGACTGTCTGAAGTTAGGTCACTGGTTGGAATGACCATGTCAGTATTAAACGCTGACAAAGGTATAGGGATTGTGTTATGAGGTGGAAAGACCTGAAAGGGTTAACAAATTCTCTCAAAGAAAAACTTGATATTCAGTTCATCTCTGTTACGAAAATCCTATGTTATTTTTGAATTCTTTAATCCAACCCCTGAAGCAAATTTTCAGACTTACCATCAAACTCAATTAAAAACATGAAGCCTTTCAAAGCAGAAAAACACTTGCCCAAGAACTTAAAATCCATCCGAGAACCCTCAATCTGCCATTAAAGCCGGAGGTTGCTACTTAGACCACTTTGACGGCTACCTATCGTCGTTTTATGACAGTTTGGGATTTGAAGAGATTGATAGGGATAAATTTGATGCACAATACGACCAAGACGGTAGTTTTAGGAACAAATACGGCGAATCGGACGTTATCTATCGCAAACACAAAAGCTGCAAATGATGAATATAAAATACGAGACGGAATCTGGGACGTCCTTGTTTAAGGGCGATATTTTGGATTCGTTTGTTTTACATATACCACACGCCTCTTATAATATCCCGGACATTGAAGGGTTAGTTTAAGATAAGATGGAAGAAAATATCAACCTCCTTACTGATTGGGTGACAGATAAAATATTTGACGTTGATGGCATTGAAAAAATTGTTTCGTCGCATTGCAGGTTATTTTGTGATGTTGAAAGATTTGAGGACGAATCAGAACCTATGGTCAATGTAGGCAGGGGATTTTTCTACACTAACGGGTACGATGGTTCAGAATTAAGAAAGCCAAACGAGGATTTAAAGGAACTGGTTCGCAGGGACTTTTATTTGAAGCACCATGAACTGTTTTACGATAAGGTAAAGAAAAGGTTAGATAAATATGGAGTTTGCCATATCGTTGACTGCCATTCATTATATCAACAAGAAATAATACGCTGAAATATCGAGATCGAAACCTATAAGGTTTTTAAAACCTTATAGGTTTTCGTCTAATTCAAATTAATTATCGCAATAAACACGAAACTTGGACTGTTGAGACACTCCCGATTTGTTTAATCTGCTTATCGGATTGCCTCACGGATTCTAACCAGGCCTTCCAAAATCCTTTCCAGTTCAGAGAGCGGCAGCATGTTCGCGCCATCCGACTTTGCCTCTGAAGGCCGGGGGTGCGTTTCAATAAACAAGCCATCTGCCCCAGTGGCAATGCCGGCCCGGGCAATGGTTTCTATAAGCGCCGGGCGGCCTCCGGTAATCCCACTGCTTTGGTTGGGTTGCTGAAGTGAATGGGTGCAATCAAGCACTACGGGTACCCCAAAAGATCGCATGACCGGTATTCCCCGAAAATCAACGATCAGGTCCTGATAACCAAAGGTTGTGCCTCGCTCCGTGAGAATGATATTCGAATTGCCCTCTTCGCGCACTTTTTCGGCCGCAAACTGCATGGCTTCCGGGCTGACGAATTGACCTTTTTTAATGTTCACCACTTTTCCGGTTTGGGCAGCCGCTACCAGCAAAGAAGTTTGCCGGCAAAGAAATGCGGGTATTTGCAATACATCGACATACTGGGCGGCAAGTGCCGCTTCCTGTTCGGTATGGATATCGGTGGTCGTAGGAACCTGATA
>CANJPT010000222.1 GCA_947476195.1 Lewinellaceae bacterium
CCGCGTCCGGCCATTAAGGTGTGAATATGGCGGTCTAATTTTTCCTTTCTCTGCGTTGTTCGTCGGTTAAAATGTCCCGCATTGCGCCCTTCTCACGCCTTGATAAAGAAAAAATTTGCCTCCCCAATTCATACCTTAATGGCCGGGCGAGGCACTAGATGTTCATCCAGTTCTGCTTGGAGCATAGCGGAAATCTCAAATCTCAACGGAAAAATCAGTTTACACAAAATCCTTTACACGCCCGCTTAATTTTCCGGTTCTCCTGTTTTCCAACTCATCCTATCCATAATATAGTAATTTTAAAACATCTCTCGTGAAAGCAAGCAACCCAGCCGCTCCACTCCAAGAAGCCAAAAACAACCCCCGCACCCTCAATGCCTGGGCGTTTTTTGATTGGGCCAATTCTGCCTATGCCCTCGTCATCACGGTAGCCATATTTCCGGCTTATTTTCTCGCTATGACCGGCGACGGGATCAAAGAAACCCTTGACTATGTGGAGATTGCGGGTCTCCGGATGACCAATTCATCCCTTTTTGCCTATTCTATTTCACTCGCCTACCTGATTATTGCAGCCATTTCTCCGATTTTATCCGGCATTGCGGATTATGGGGGGAAACGGATCTCATTCCTGCGTTTTTTCACCCTGATGGGTGCCCTGGCTTGCATGTCTCTTTGGTTTTTCACAGACATGGGCACCCTCTGGATCGGAGTGACCGGTTTTATTCTGGCCACCATCGGATTTGCCGGAGGGATCGTCTTTTACAATTCATTCCTGCCCATCATTGCTACGGAAGACCGTTATGACGATGTAAGCGCCAAAGGATTCAGTTATGGATTCATCGGGAGCGTCATTTTATTGGTGATCAATCTGATTGTGATCAGCAATTACAAATGGTTTGGATTTGACGCCAAAGGACTGGCTGTTCCTACTGCTTTCGTCATGGTCGGTTTATGGTGGATAGGCTTCTCTCAAATTCCTTTCCGGCGGCTACCGCAGGATACTCCTACCAAACATAAAGGAAACCTGATCGGCAAAGGCTATATTGAACTTAAAAAAGTCTGGCAGATCGTACGCAGGGACTCCAATACCAAATCATTCCTATTCGCCTTTTTCTGTTATAATGCCGGGGTACAGGCTGTACTTTTTCTCGCCTCCACTTTTGCTGATGTGGTATTGGGCTTTGATGCCACCAAGCTGATCTATCTGGTACTCATCCTTCAGATTGTGGCCATTGGAGGGGCCTGGGCATCGGCAAAACTGTCAGGTATCAAAGGCAATAAGTACTCCATTATGGTCATGCTTTTTATCTGGACCGTAGTGTGTATTGCGGGTTATTATGTGCAGACTGGTCTTGATTTTTACCTCTTAGCTGCTGCTGTCGGCCTGGTCATGGGAGGCATTCAGTCCTTGTCCAGAGCCACCTACGCCAAACTACTCCCGGAAAACACCCCGGATACTGCGTCTTACTTCAGTTTTTATGATGTGATGGACAAAGTTTCCACCGTGATTGGCACCTTCACCTTTGGCTTTGTCCAGCAAATTACCGGAGATATGCGTGACAGCGTCAGAGCAATGGCCCTTTTTTTTGTGGTCAGTCTGATCATGATGTTTTGGGTGAAAATCAAGCGAATGCGTTTGGAACCAGCTGTTTCAGTTCCTTCTTTGGACTAGGAATTTTTTTATAAAATGGACTTCACCCGCCTCTGCGAAATCCTGGAATATCAGCAATTCCGCTACCCTCAAAAAGTAGCCGCGGCAGGACGCGTGGATGAAAAATGGCAGACCTGGACCACCGCCGAACTCCTTGCAGAACGCGATCAGCTAAGTGCAGAATTACTCCATCTTGGCCTTATGCCGGGCGACCGGGTGATCATACTGGCCCATTGTGGCAGCCCTGAATGGCGGATTCCGCCATGTTACAGGTTGGTATTGTTCCGGTGCCGATTCATTCCACTGCCCGTTTGGATGAGGTGATACATATTTCGAAAGATGCAGCGCTACGCGCCTGCTTTGTCAGTGATGATGAAATGCTGGCGAAAATTGAAACTACCGGGGTAGCGCTCGAATTTGTTTTTTCTTTGAAAACAGCAAATCAAAAAAGGAAGATGTTTCGCCATTAAATCGCCCTAAAAAGATTCACTGGAACCACCTGGTTTGTATCCCCGACGATCACCTTGCCGGCAAAATAAAATATTACCGCGATGGCCTCCGCGAAACAGATCTCGCCACCCTACTCTACACTTCCGGCACCACAGGCCTGCCCAAAGGGGTCATGCTGAGCCATCTGAACATTGTCAGTAATGTCAAAGCAGTGTTGGCCATTGTACCGGTTGGCCCGGACACCACGGCTGTGAGTTTCCTGCCTATGAGCCATATTCTGGAACGCCTGGTGTGCTATACCTACCAATCCGCCGGAACACCCATCTGGTTTGCCGATAGTATGGAGCGCTTGCCTAAGACCTTACAGGAAGTGCGTCCACACATGATCAGCGCGGTACCCAGGGTACTGGAACGGATGTACGAACGTCTTTTGGAAGAACGTAACCGGGGCGGACGTCTGAAGAAAAAGATCCTGGATTGGGCCATAGCACTGGGCGAGCGGTTTCCCTATTCAGGTGGTCAGGCCATGCTGATTGATTACCGCCTGAAGCGCTGGCTGGCCGATTTATTGGTATTCAGACATTGGCGGCGGCGGATAGGTGGCCGCATCCGCTACATTGCGGTGGGGGCATCAGCCCTTCAGCCGAGACTGGGCAGATTGTTTTCTGCAGCCAGAATCGATGTGCGCGAAGGTTATGGCTTCACAGAAACCAGCCCGGTCATCTTATTCAATCGCTTTGAACCCGGCGGGGTTCATTTTGGAACGGTTGGTATACCGGCTCCGGGCGTAGAGGTTCGGATTGGAGAAGAACGGGATGAGGATGGAAATGGTGAAGTGGAAGTGCGTGGTCCCAATGTAACAAGTGGCTACCTGCATCTGCCGGAGGAATCTGCCGAGCGGTTTACGGCAGACGGATGGTTTCGTACCGGCGATCTCGGTCG
>CANJPT010000223.1 GCA_947476195.1 Lewinellaceae bacterium
AAAAGGATAATTGCCGTCCAGCGAACGGATCAGCGAAAGTCTGGTGCCGCCACCATTTGGAAACCGGACCATGCTCATAAAATTGAGCACCTTGGCTTTTTCTACCCCAGGCTGTTCAATTTTAGCCAGGATAGAATCCGGCGCCGGCAGGTTTGCATCCAGCGAAAGGTCGGCGCCCAGCAGCGTTTTAGCTTCCCGGTCAATATCGGCCATGAGATTGACCGAGAACGAACGCACTGCCGTCAAAGCGGCAATACCTACGGTGATGGCGGAAATGAACAGGATCAGGCGGGCGCGATTGCGGCGGCTATCGCGCCAGGCCATTTTTAAGATGAAGGACATAGGGATGGTGGACGGGTTACGGTGGACGGTACACGGGCGACGGTACAAGGTTTACGTTGCACGGACGACGGTTTACGGTACACGGGTACGCTGCATGTTGTGTGACACCAAACCATGAAATTCACGCAGGGTTGTGGCTTTGTCAGAAAAAACCGATAAAAAGTGCAAATCAGAAGACAAGAAGCCGGAATTTTACTGTGCTGTGCAAAAAACCGAACCTGAACGATCGCCGGGTTTGGAACTTTGGAGCGGATGGAAGGCAAGAAGATCTGTTTCGAGGTTGTCGGCACAGCCGACGGAAATACTCGGCACGAAGCTGAAGCTTTCGCGCCATCGTGCGTTGGGCTTGGAGTTAAGGCGGATTCTTGGCGGGATTAACCTTGCGCTAGCGGGTCACTCACTTTTCGTAATCGTCTTGTTATATTTATAGCCTAACACAATCGTATCCCTTTTAAAATAAATCGCTCCTGTAACTGCTTCTGTTGTTTCCAAATCTCGGTCAATGCTGGTTGAAACATGGTTTATATCACTTATGTAAATTCCGTTTTTTATCCTATTAAGTTCATCGTAATAAGACCAAGTTCCATGATTTAATATTGGCTCTCTATTTATTATTTTTCTATCCGATATTTCACCCAAATAAGTTGTATCATTTTCAGAATAAACCAAAAATGCTTTTCCTTTATAAGGGTAAAAAACATTTGCTGTTAATCCAAAAGTGTCCAATATCGTTTCTATCGTGCTTTCAGAAACAAATGGCTCGTCGGTAAAAATATTTTCTTTTGAAATTATAGGCAAAATTCTTGGGTCGCTCAAAACCCCAACTCCCGCTGAACCGCTCATGTGTGCTAATGTTTGAGTTAGAAAATATTTTCCGTTTTGAAAATCAATCATTTTGGGGCAAGTAATTGATAGATAATATATTTTATCTGGACTTTTTTTATCGACAAAATAAAAAGAACCTCCAAATTCTCCTCCGCAGTTACTATAAACTTCAAAATTACTATCTTCAAAACTACATTTCACAGAGCCAAACTTGCCTTCTCTGAATTTAAGTTCTTTTGTACTTTCATATTTTTTAGAGGTTGTATCGTTCGGAACTTCTATTATATTTTTTGAAACCCAAAGATCAAATTCTGTTTTTTGTTCGGGGATGTTTAAATCGAAAATTCGTTTTTCAATTTTAACAACCTTATTTTCATCCGACTTTGAAACGCAACCAATAATTAAAAGAAAAAACATTGTCTGTATTGTTCGCATTTGGGTATTATATTTTTGTTTATTTAGTTTCATCGAACTTATCCTTCCCGCAACTCCATGAACGGCTATCCGCCCTTTCGCGAAGGATTTCCGTATGTTGCATCTACTCAAGCAATGATCGAAAATCCTACATTAGGCGAAGTTATGAGAAATTGGGGCAAAACGCGAGCGTTTCCGCCAGTAATTTTCCATGGGAAGCAAATCTGCTGTTTTTTGTTTGCCGGGGCCTCCGCCGGACCAGGTAGCCCACGCTAAAATAATCAATGAAAACAACAAATCAGAAGACAAGAAGCCGGATTTTTGCACCATCATGCAAATACCAGATACCATCCAGATCCACGACCTAAGGTTCGTGCCACTTATTTCAGAAGAAGAGATCCAGGACCGCGTCCGTGCACTGGGCCAGGACCTGACCGAACGGTATCGGGGTAAAAATCCCTTGTTCATCAGTATTTTAAGCGGAGCCTTTGTCTTTGCCTCCGATCTGATCCGGGCTTTTGACAGTCATTGCGAGATCGGTTTTGTCAAACTGGCCTCCTATACCGGCACCCGTTCTTCTGGCGATGTGCAAACGGTCATGGGCCTCGACAAAGACCTTCGGGACCGCCATTTGGTGGTCGTAGAAGATATTGTAGACACCGGCCGGACACTACATTTTTTTCTGGAACATCTGCGGGCGCAACAACCTGCGTCTATTTGTACCATCACCGTTTTGCGTAAACCGGAAGCCGCCCAATTCCCTGTGCCGGTCGATTATGTGGGCTTTGATATTGAAGACAAATTCGTGGTAGGCTATGGCCTGGATTATGATGGGCTGGGGCGGAATCTGGCGGGGATCTGGCAGCTTATGAAATGAATGTCGAATGTCCAACAAGGAATGCCCAAAGGAATATCCAATTTCCAACAAGGAATGTCCAATGTCCAAATAGGCCCTGCCCTTGGAATTAGTTGTATTTTATTGTAATAAGATCAACGTGAGTGACTAAGCGCAACGCCCCCCTTGGAAATTGGACATTCCTTGTTGGAAATTGGACATTCTTCAGGGTTTTTCCGGCTCCAGGTACATCAAAGTTTCAAAAAGCGGCGTTTCCACCACCGCCTCAATGTCGATATTGACGGTGATGTCGTCCACCCAGTTGTCGCTTTTTAGGGCGAAGAAGAACGTGCCTTCCAGGGGTGCGTACCGGCGTTGGGCATCCACACTGATCCCTGATTGATTTATAAATGCGGTGTAGTCTTCCCCTTTGGAGAAGTGCTGCCAGTTGTCCCAGTCCACCATAGCATAATCCACATCTTCGCCGGCTTTGGAAGTGCTGAGGTCAATGGCCATACCGAGTGCAAATGCTGCCAGGGCGGTCTGAGGCTGAACGCCAAGGATCTTAGCGGCGCCGCCCTGAAAAGCCTGTTTGAGTTTTTGAGCGTCCTGCT
>CANJPT010000224.1 GCA_947476195.1 Lewinellaceae bacterium
CTAGAAAAAAAGGTATCTACTACCCCTCCAAACCAAGGAGA
Source organism: Lewinellaceae bacterium (assembly GCA_947476195.1). GTDB lineage: Bacteria > Bacteroidota > Bacteroidia > Chitinophagales > Saprospiraceae > M3007. The sequence continues at coordinate 42 of CANJPT010000224.1, forward strand.
CCTATGCAAAAATTTGAGTACCCCTGTCCAACAAAAAGTGGATATCATATATGTAATACCCAATAACGGTAAAGAAAAAGAAGAAGCTAAAGCTTATTCTTCTTTTTCTTCTAATACTCCTAATAAAGGAAGTACTCCTTTAGCGCGCGCGTGTGAAGAAAAAATCCAATCGGCCGAAATCGTACAAATCTCGAACATCAAACCTGAACCAGTACCGCAAGAAGAAAGCACCGAGATACCAACCTTGGCTACTGGCTATCCTACGGAGCCAGCCAAGGTTTACCAAACAGAAGAAATCCGTGTTGTGGAAACTGAACTTGTGACGAATTGTCACCGATTAGGTGAGATTAGCCTTTTTCAGGACATTCCGTTACTAGCCAACTTGCTGACCACACCCTATACCAAAACAAGGCGGGTGGCAAATTGTCCCTCCCCTTACAACACAATAGCCAATACCGAAAACCCCAATCCAACCATCGACATTTTGTCGACAACTGACCCCGAAATAACCAAAAAACATGAGGAGGTTATCCAAATGAAAGACCAAATACCCCTAGAACCAGAGCGAAACATGGAGTTTGAACTAAGCGGTGCAATCTTCAAAAGTTTTGGCGGAGTAAAGTCCGATGAGATCATGGAAAATTGTAAGTTCATCCCGATAAACGAGAATAAACTCGGTGTTCAAGTAAACAATGGGTTTAATTTAACTCCAACTGATAAAGACTGCCTCAAAGCTTGTATACGTAAGGTATACGGGGATAATATCAGCATAGTTTCTTCTGCTGTAGTAAAAATAGCACAATCCAAGCTTGAAATTTTGGTAAAGCCGCAAATCCAGCAATATTATCACCAATGGACTAGGTTCAAAAATGATCTGCTGAAATACCTGCCAGAAAAAACTGGCCATCATAGCCTTAACGTTTGGTTTGATAAATTTCGAGTTAGTGAAGATATGACCAGTAATCGAATTATCCTAACTGGCTCAAGGTTTTACGTTGATAGCGTTTACAACAGATTCCAAAGTGCGATTGAGTACGTGACCACAAAAAACAAAGTGACGCTTGAACTACATTTTGAAAACAATGATGAGAAACCAATAATTTATAAACCAAATGGAGGGGGTAGATGAACAGTACAGACGAGAATTATACATATCCGCACAAGAACGATCTCATAATGTGTTTAATGAGTTTAATTGAGGATTGCCAAGCCGAACATACAAAAAAACTTCGTAAAATTTTTGAATGGGCTAAAAACGACGAAGATAAAGAGACTTTAAAAAGGATGATTAGAGCTAATAGAGTACTTGAAGAAGGCTTAGATGAAGACGCTACAAGTGGATACCGAAAACTAATTAACGATATAACAGATTTTAGAAGAGTGGAATAATGAGAGATAAATCTACAGCAATCGAAGATAAATTACCGAAAGTCCCTCACGAAGGAGTCTCGATGGCAATGTTGCAAATTATGGCAAATCGTGAAGCGGAGTTAATAACTGAATTAAGGGATGAAATACGTCAAGATATGAAAGATTATAAACTCTTATATACAAAGGAAAATGTAGGAACAGAATTGGCCACTAGTTTTTTATTTGGGGGGGACGATCCCTATATTCTTAACAAAGTTAGAAGCTTTTTTTGCGACTATCTAGATCAACAGATCGATAAGAATATTACAAAACTTAAAAAACTAATTGAGGTAAACAAAAATGCGGAATAGTGCAGAAATACAGTTGATAGGCTATGTGTACCAAGATGCAAAATGTCCGAATGAAGAGGCCTACCCGAATTGGGTAACGTTCAAACTTTGTGTTAATAAGAAGTATAAAGATAAAAGCGGTGAAGAACAACGGGATACTACTTGGTTTGAATGTAAATCCAACTCCGAAACAACTTCCAAACTTATTAAGCGGCTTGTAAAAGACAAGATGGGTCTGTTTGTTAGAGGAATACCTAAGGCCAAGGCCTATACTACTAATAGCGGAACGGCAGAGGCGAACATCGAGGTGCTAGTGACGGAATTTAATATCCTAACTGCTCCGAGGGAAGTGGAAACTGACAAAACTACCTATGGCATAGAAACCTTGAACAAAGGAGCTAATCCGCAAGAGGAGCTAAAGACGGGAAGATATAAAATAGAAAGCGCAACAAAAAAAGCTGCTCCAGAAGTAGAATTGCGTGATGATGAAATACCGTTTTAGATGAATCTGCTAATACAGGTTAAAAAGATGACTAAATCATTATCGGTATTTGATATTTTTTCAGGAATAGGTGGATTTTCTATCGGTCTAGAGAAAGCAGGAATGCAAACAGTAGCTTTCTGTGAAAAGGACTCTTTTTGTCAGAAAATATTAAAAAAACATTGGCCTGATGTTCCGGTATTTTCAGATATATCAAAAGTCTATAAAGACGATTTAAAAACACTGGGACCGATTGACATTATTGCGGGAGGTTTTCCTTGTCAGGATATTTCTTGCGCAGGAAAACAAACAGGAATCAACGGGACACGATCGGGACTTTGGAAAGAATTTAAGAGGTTAATTAATGAACTCAAACCAAAATATGCAATTATCGAAAACGTGGCAAACCTTCGTAGTAAAGGACTTGTCGCCGTCCTGCAAGATTTATGGGAGATCGGGTATGATGCAGAATGGCATTGCATACCAGCTTCCGCCTTTGGTGCGCCTCACAGACGGGATAGAATCTGGATTATGGCCTACCCCCCTTGCATCGGCAAAGTCGGATTGTCCATCGGAAAGGATGAGACAGAGTCCACACTTGGAGACTATTGTAAAAATGCTACCGACACCGACTGCAAGCGATGCGACTGTGGGAGATATAATTGGCAAGGACGATATCTACAAGACGACCTCGAGTGGAAGTATTCGGAAGCACACCAAGAATGGGACATCGGGGAGTCTGGGATTAGCAAGACATGTGAGATTCTTTCCAACACCAACAGCCAGAGATTACAAG